>CANJDY010000183.1 GCA_947472635.1 Chitinophagaceae bacterium | reverse complement strand
CGCATCTTCCCAGCGACGTCTCCATGGCATTTGCCTTCTTTTATAGTACTGTATCCATGGGACGTTGCGTCGGTTCAGTGTGAAATTTTCGTGTTGAAATGGTATGCGAATTTCGACGCAACGTCCCCGGGAAAAGGATTGTATCACGGCGGTTATACTCGGGAGACTTTGCTGGGAATAAGCTGTCTTGGGATGGTCCGCCCCGCATCTTCCCAGCGACGTCTCCATGGCATTTGCTTTCTTTTATAGTACTGCATCCATGGGACGTTGCGTCGATTCAGTGTGAAATTTTCGTGTTGAAATGGTATGGGAATTTCGACGCAACGTCCCCGGGAAAAGAATTGTATCACGGCAGTTATGCTCGGGAGACGTTGCTGGGAATGTTGAATTGCGGGGATATTGCTGGGAATAAGCTGTTACGCCCCGCATCTTCCTAGCAACGTCCCCGGGAAAAGAATTGTTTCACGGCGGTTATGCTCGGGAGACGTTACTGGGAATGTTGGATTGCGGTGACGTTGCTGGGAATGTTTGATTAAGAGAGACGTTGCTGGGAATATTGGATTGCGGTTACGTTGAGTCGATGCGCTACTCAATTCCTACAAACCAACTTATTTTGATCCGCCTTTTTTAGGGGCGATCCTTTGCGAAGAGGCTCGGATAAATAATTTTGGTTTTAACACCTGCTCCACTGCATTCATGTTTTCTTTGTGGTGCATGGTTTCTATAAAAAGTTTTGCTGCCGCCTTTCCGAGTTCAAAGCAGGGCATCTCCACACTAGATATTTCTGGTGTCACCAAACTTACCACCGGCTCATTGTTGAAACCTACCAGCCCAATGTCTTCCGGCATTTGCAAGCCCTTTTCCTTGATGGCCAGCATGGCACCAATGGCCATACGGTCACTGATGGTGAAGATGGCATCGGGACGGTTTTTCATTGCCAGCAATTCGAGAGTCGCAAAATAGGCGTAGTCTTGGTTGAAGTCGCAGTGAATAATGAGGCTATCCTCTTTTTTGATTTGGTGTTTTTTTAGCGCGTTTAGGTAGCCCTCCACCCGCTTATTGCTCACCCCTAGATTTTTGGGTCCAGCCAATACGGCGATGCGTTTGAATCCCTGTTCCAACAAATGTTCCGTGGCAATAAACCCTCCTTCTTCATTATCAATGCGCACACTGGGCGCTATTAGATCGGGGGTAACGCGGTCAAAAACCACCATGGGAATATTTCTTTCTTGTATTTTTTTAAAATGTTCAAATGATTTGGTTTCGCTCGATACCGAGATGATAAAGCCATCCACCAAGCTATCCAGCAATCGGCTGGTGTTGAGTATTTCTCTTCCAAAGGATTCATTGCTTTGGCAAACCATTACGGTGTAGCCCGCTTCCAGCGCTACTTCATCAATGCCGCGCACCATCATCGACAATACATAATCCAGGTTGGGAACAATTACACCAATGGTATGCGTTTGCTTTTGGCGCAAACTTAGTGCCAGCCGATTGGGTTGGTAATTCAATTCTTCGGATAAAGCCTTCACCGCATTTCGGGTGTCAATATTCACATCCGATGCATTGCGCAAGGCCCTAGAAACCGTGGAAAGGGAAATATTGAGCTGCTTGGCAATGTCTTTAATGGTGGCCGGTTTTTCCATGAAGGGATTTTTATTTGAAGCCATAAAGCTAGCGTTAAAACAATTACGATAATACCGGCAGCGTTGCCGGAAACGTTACCGGTGCCATTAAATTAGATAAATTCTACCATAATGGGCAATAGTTGCGATAAAGCTTACCAAAAAGCCCTAAAATTTAATATTATTTAATAGGCTCTAAAAATGAGCCGATTACAATTCCACCTAATATTACTTTTCGGAATTTTTTTCACCGCTTCTCAAGGATACAGAAAGGAGCCCTGAAAGCAGTGAGGAGCCGAAATAATATGACTAACCAAACCGGTGGATTTTTTTGAGCCACCATAAATACTATACATGTTTCGATTGCTACTTATTACTGGATTGCTTTGGATGTCTGCAACGGCAAGTGCACAGCAGCACCCCCTTACTTTTTTTACTGCTGCCGAAGCCGCTTCGGTAAAGGCAGGCATTACAAAATATCCTTTGCTCAGCAAATCGTACAGCGAAATTAAAAAGAGTGTAGATGAATGGATTGGCAAAGAGGTGGATGTGCCTTTTCCCAAAGACCCTGCAGGTGGCTATACACACGATAAGCACAAGAGTAATTATATGCTGATGTTCAACAGTGGCTTGTTGTACAACCTCACCGGCAATAGTCAATATGCAGAATTGGTAAAAAAAATGTTGTTGAAATATGCCTTGTTGAATCCTACGCTCAAAAATCATCCGCAGGCTACCAGCCCTTATCCCGGCCGACTTTTTTGGCAGTCGCTCAATGATGCTAACTGGATGGTGTATACGGGAATGGCCTACGACCTAGTGTACAACACGCTTTCCGCCGCCGAAAAAAATACCATCGAGCAGGGTGCCTTTAAACCCGAAGTAGATTATTTTACCAAAGACCTCAAGGATTGGTTTAATCTACTGCACAACCATGCTGTATGGGCCAGCGCCGGCGTAGGTATTATTGGCATTGCCAGTCATAACAAAGACTATATCGATATGGCCTTGTATGGCACTCAAAAAGATGGCAAGGCTGGTTTCATTGCACAGATGGACAATCTGTTTTCGCCCGATGGTTATTATACCGAAGGGCCCTATTATGTGCGCTATGCTATTTTGCCGTACATGCTTTTTGCATCGGCACTCAACAATACACAACCAGCATTAAAAATATTTGACCACCGCAATAAAATTTTGCAAAAGGCCCTCATGACCTGCTTGCAGCAAACCAATCTCAACGGTTCTTTTTTTCCGCTCAATGATGCATTGAAGGAAAAAGATTATACCACCAATGAGCTGGTAACAGCCATTGACATTGCCTGGACGGCCTATGGCAGCAATGAAGGTTTGCTGACGGTGGCCAACAAGCAACAGACGGTGATGCTCAACAAGGGCGGTGTAGCCATTGCAGCAGCGATCGCCAATAATAAAAACATTTCTCCCTACTATCCTTATACCACCCTCGAAAGTTATGACGGGGTAAAAGGCGATGAGGGCGGTGTGAGTATGTTGAGAAATGGAAAGGAAGCCAACCTTACCACTTTGCTTTTTAAGTTTACTTCGCAGGGACTTACGCATGGGCATTTTGATAAACTCAATATTAATCTTTTTGATAAGGGCAATGAAGTGATACAGGATTATGGCTCTGCGCGGTTTATCGGTATAGAGCAAAAATTCGGTGGTCGGTATTTGCCCGAGAATACACAGTATGCAGCACAAACCATTGCACACAATACGATGGTGGTAGATGAAACCAGTCATTTCAATGGCGATTCAAAGATTGGTGAATTGTACCATTCACAAAAACTTTTTTCAGAAATCAGTCATCCAGCAGCGATGGTGGTGGCTGCACGCGAAGACAATGCCTATCCTGGCGTACACTTGCAGCGCACGGCGTATATGCTGCAATTGCCCGACGGTAAAAAACTAGTGGTGGATATTTTTAATGTGGGCGCTTCTAAAGAGCACCAGTACGATCTTCCTTTTCAGTACAATGGGCAGCTGATCAATACCAATTTTACCTACACCGCCAGCACCAGCAGCCAACAAACGCTGGGTGCTAAAAACGGGTACCAGTTTATCTGGAAGGAGGCGGCTGCCAAGGTAGTAGATACTACGGTGCAGTTTACTTTTTTAAATCATAACACTTATTATTCGGTGTCTTCCTTGGTGACGGATGCGGCGGAGCTTTTCTTTACGCGCTCGGGAGCCGGCGACCCCAACTTTAACCTGCGGCATGAGCCATCGTTTATTATTCGTAAAAGGGGCAGCAACCAAGTCTTTGTAAATGTGCTGGAGATACACGGAAATTTTGATCCGGTCAATGAGTTTAGTACCCATTCGTATCCGGGGGTGAAGCAGATAAAATTGTTGCAAAACGATGCCGACATCACGGTGGCAGAAATATGGGTGGAGGGAAAAAAATTATGGGTGGCGCAGTGCAATCAAAATTTTGATGCAGAGGCAAAACATGCGGTGAGCAAGGCCGGGCTCAACTTGCAGTGGGAGGGACCTAGCAGGGTATGGTATGACGGAAAGCAGATGAAATAAAAATAATTAAAACATACATAAAAAAAACAAGTAAAAAGTTATGAGTACAGTTGAAAACGGGACCACATTTATTGAAGACGGTAAGCTGGCATGGGAAGAATTGGGAGATGGGATACAGCGAAAAGTGATGGCATTCAATGATGACCTGATGGTAGTAAAAGTAAAGTTTGCAACGGGCTCCATCGGCACGCTGCACCATCATTACCATTCACAGATATCGCATGTGCAGGGTGGTGTGTTTGAGGTGGAGATTGGAGGCGAAAAAAAGATACTCAAAGATGGCGATGCATTTTACGCCAGCCCCAATGTGGTGCATGGGGTGGTATGCATGGAAGCCGGTATGCTGGTAGATGTGTTTAACCCGATGCGGGAAGACTTTGTAAAATAGGCTTCGGCAATGGCTATGCCGAAAGCCGCCCACAAGAAATTGTAAAAAATGCTGTAAAAATATTAACGATTAAATGCTAATTTTTATGAAAAATCCAATATTAAAAATCATGACATCCACCAAATACTTTGCTGCAATCATTACCTTGCTTAGTCTTTTGATGCTGGGCGGCAATAGCTGGGGGCAAACGCCAATAGTAACTACTTTTAATGCGAGTAGTCCGAGTTTTACATGGACCTGCCCAACCGGGGTAACTTCTATTCAGGTAGAAGCCTGGAGTGGTGGAGGAGGAGGAGGAGGAGCATCTTCAAACACCAGAATTTATGTAGGTGGTGGTGGTGCTGGTGGAAACTATGCCAAACAAACCGCTGTTACCGTAATTCCAGGTCGTACTTATAATGTTAATATTGGTGCGGGAGGTATTGCTGGAGCAAATACAACCGCATTTGGTTATGGAGGTATTGGCGGAACCACTTCTTTTGTCGATCAAACTGTAGCTCTAACTTTAATATCCGTTTCAGGTGGAACAGGTGGACAATTAGGTACAGCAGCTTATACAAATGGTTGGGGTGGAACTAATGCGGGAGGTAATCTTTCGGCTATTGTAATTACCGCTGGTGCATACACAGTTGCTCCAACAATAGTTATTGGTAAACAATGGGTTTCTGGTGATACTTATGTATTAAATGAACAAGTTTTTTCTGGTGCAAACCTATACACAGTGACTTCGATTTCTTCGGGTGCTGGTGCTGGTACTATTGCTCCAACAGCTACTTCTACTTCTGTTAATAACGGTAATGGTACAGCAGTACTTACTTATGCAGGTATTGCCGCAACGGCTTCTACAAATGCTGGTTTTGGTTATGTTAAATTTATTACTGTGGGTTCTGGTTATACAACTGCACCTACAGTTAATATTACTGGTGGAACCTTTACTGTACAAGGAGCAGCAACAGCTTATATAAATCCATTTGTGACCACTAATGTAAATGGTACGGGTACTTTTACCACCTATAAAGGAGGTTCCGGTACCGCTGGATTTTATGTGGCATCCACAGCAGGTAATTCAAGTGGAACTGGTGGTGGTGCTGCTGAGTCTTCAGGAAATGGTGGCAATGGAACTTTACCTAGTGCTGCAAGCACAAGTTATTCAGGTGGTACAGGTGGCACGGGTGCTGGTAATGGTGCTTCAAATGTAATAGCAACTACTGCTTCTGGAACTTTTAATGGAGTTACTGCTACTGGCGTTGGTGGTGGTGGTTCCGGTGCTGCTTATGCTGGTGTTGGAGGAGCAGGAGCCCCCGGCCAGTTAACAATTACCTACACGCCTCCCGCTACT
>CANJDY010000182.1 GCA_947472635.1 Chitinophagaceae bacterium | reverse complement strand
TGGGGGGCACAATGGCATCAATGGGACATGCCTCCACTGAGTAGTTATTCAGGCGAAGGCGAACCTACAATGCAGCTAAGTCTTGAAGGCGGTGATGGTGAATTGCTGCCGGGGTTCAGTGTATTCAATGAGGATAAGCGCTTTATAGATTTGTACAATACAGGAAATGGAGCAATATATTGGAATTCAAAAACATCCGCTGATTGGATAAAACTTAGTGATACAGCAGGTGTTATCTACGATGAAAAAAGAATATGGGTAACAATCGATTGGAAAAAAGCCCCCAAAGGGATAGATCCTGGAGGAAGGATAGCTTTTGGCTGGCAACCGTCCAATGAAAATAAGTCAGTTAGCAATCAATTCCTGCGTTTTCCAGCAAAGCAACTCAGCAAGGATAGTATGATCAACCAAAATTTTAATGGGGGCGGTTTTCAAGTACAATTATCCCTCTTTAATCCAGCAGCACCAACTAATGAAAAGGTGAAAGGCTTTGTGGAAAGCAATGGATATATCTCTATTGAAGCAGCCCATTATTCAAGAAAAAAAGATGCGCCGCATGCTGGTTGGAATGTGGTGGATGGGCTTGGTAGAAAGGGAAATGCGGTTACTATTTTACCAACCAATATTGCTAGTATAGAATCGGTGGAGGATATTATTTCAAATTCCCCCTCACTTGAATATGATATTTTTACATTTTCTGGTGGTGAGGCTAAACTTATTTTCAACTGTATTCCTTCTTATCCGATTAATAAAGAGTATGGCTTGCGCCTTGCTATTTCTCTTGACAATGAAAAGCCTACAATTATTGAAAGTAAAACACCCAGTGATGTAATGAGTAATCTTAAGACCATCACATCCCCAATCAAATTACCCACTAAGGGAAAGCATGTATTAAAAATATGGATGGTGGATCCAGGACTGGTAATAGATAAACTTATTATTGATACTGGAGGAGTGAAAGATTCTTACCTTGGACCACCAGAATCTGTTTTGATAAAATAGCAGCTTCTACATTTCTACTACAGGGTATTAATAAAATGAAAATAAACAGTGATTATACTAAAAATAAATTATTTCCAATGTTAAAAAAATCGATCAACCCTAAGTTTTTCAGCCGCGTTTGGTTGACTATTATTTTTCTTTTACACCTAGTGTATAATGGATTTTCTCAGTCATCCAATAAAGTATTTCCGGGAGCCAATGAGAAGACACCAGCTAGGTCGGAGTATTTTTCTTGGATCAATAATACCAATGAAGGAACCACTGAAAAACAAACGTTGAGCAACCTCAATTTTTTTCAATATTTGCATGATGAATATGGTATGGTGTTGGATATTTATGCTTTTGATGCAGGGGCAATCGATGGTGCCGGATCCTATGGGTCGATTCATTCTACTAAATTTAAAACCCAGTTTCCAAATGGTTTGTTGGGCTTGGCAAATAAGTCTGTAAAAATGGGTACCCGATTTGGTGTATGGGGTGGACCGGATGGTTTTGGAAATTCGCCGGAAGAAGAAAAGCGTCGCCAAGATATGATGGTTTCCCTTTGCCGTGATTATCGGTTCGAACTTTTTAAATTTGATGCTGTTTGCGGAGACTTGAGAGACGATAAGCAGGATGCATTTATAAAAATGATGACCGAATGCAGAAAATATAATCCTAATCTTGTTCTACTCAATCATCGAATTAATCTTGGCGCAGAGGCGATTAAACATTCAACTACCTGGCTGCTTGGTGGTGCAGAAACCTATATTGATGTTCATATGATTAACAGCCAGACTGCCACGCATCACAGGGTAGGAGCACTTTCCAGAAAGCTGGTTCCTGGATTGCAACGGTTAACCGAGGATCATGGTGTTTGTCTTTCTTCCTGCCTCGATTATTGGGAAGATGATTTGGTTCTTCAGGCATTTAATAGAAATCTAATTCTTGCCCCAGAGATCTATGGTAATCCTTGGTTCTTGCGAGATGATGAATATCCCAGACTAGCCAGAATATTCAATTTAACTAGGAAGTATAAAGAAATATTGGTGAACGGAATTATTCTTCCGGAAGCAAAATATGGCGAAAAAGCTGTTTCAAGAGGCGATGACAAAACTCGTTTAATCACGCTTCGGAATTTAACTTGGGAGCCTGTTACCATTACAATTAAGTTGGATGAGGAGATTGGACTCGGCGATGGCTCTGTGGTTGAACTAAGGCAATATCATCCGGTAGAAAAAATGATTGGTCGATATCAAAAAGGACAAACGGTAAAAATTGAAGTGCTTCCATTTCGTTCCACCCTTTTATTGGCCTCCTCTGCAAAAATTTCTGAACCATCTATCGAAGGTTGTGATTATGAAATAGTAAGAGATGTAGTAGGAAAACCACTGAAGATTAATTTACTTGCTTTTCCAGGTGAAAAAAAGAATATCACTTTTCATGCTGCTGAGTATTCTTTTCTGAAGGCAATGATTGATGGTAAACCAATCAATGAATTGATAGCCGGTAAACCACTTGAAATAATTTTTCCTGGAACACCCCTAAAGGAAAAGTATCACCGAAAATTGGGTGATATGGTATCAATAGCCGTACCTGATGATGCAGAAGGGCTTTATGAAGCAACTTGCTTTGCGGCCGATAATAATGCGTTAGAGGCTCGTTCGCTATTGCGGTCTGGACCAACAAAAATTCCTCAGGTACAGAAAGCAAGGGATGCTTTTTTTGCCCAGCCTTTGTTTGCGGATAGGGGATTATGGGATCGGAATCTTTTTGATGGTGACCTCAAAACATCTTTTTATCCCAGCAGAAGGCAAGGTAAAATGGATTTGCGCATCAACGGTGGGGCATTTCGATTGGACTTGGGTGCCCTAACTCCGCTAGACAGTATAAAAATTATTGTTGGAGACGAGCAAGCACTTCAGCCTTTTAAATCTTTTGAAGCCATTCGGGTGCAAACATCTGTTGATTTAAAGACATGGTCAACCATCCTGCTATTGGCCGGAAAATCGATGGTTTTACAGTTAGATAAATCTAATCCAATAAGGTATTTGCGATTCCCAAGTTCTCCTGAAAAGATTTTAGAAATCGAGGGTTTCCTGAATGGAAAGGCAGTAAAAAGAACCCTTTGGAGAGCATCTAATTTATTCAGTGCTTACCGCCCAATGACTGCAAAAGCCGCATTTCAACACAGCTTTGTACTCAATGAAATTCCCAAAGGGAGTTACCTGGCAGTAGCGCTTAACGGGATTCACGGTATTGAAGGAGCCTATGCAGCCTTACGTGTAAATGGAAAACTGGTAGGAGCACCCGATAGAAGTTTATCTTATAGAAGCAATTCATGGGAGTATCCTGTGCCATTGGTAGAATCAAATTATACCTATTATTTTCCGTTGACAGAAGATATGAAAGGATCAAAAATCGATGCGGTAGTAATGGTAATGAAAGATGGCATTGCAAAATTTAATCCCGAAGTATGGATTACAGCCTATCCGATTCCTTATGAAAAGAAAGAACTAACACTTTACTAAAAAAGTTGAGTACGAATTACTGGTTTATTAGTATTACTTAAAGAGCCTAAGCGTGAATTAAAAAAAAGAATTGAAAATATAGGAGTAAAAATAAGTTAATAGTAAAACTTGAATGATAGTTTTAATGTATCCATGTTCATGTGTTACTGTTTGCTTTAGTCGTTCTATTTTTGATGACTCAAGCCTATTTTTTTTATGATTTTTTGGATTTTATGTCACTTAAAATTGCTAGCTAAATTTAGAATGTGCCTATGCTTTCTAATCTATTTACTGGAGAAATATTGCAATGAAAATCTTAAATTTTGTATAACCAATTTTATTTATTTATAATAAATTTGAAGGGTGGTTTTTAAAATATAGTCATGTGTAGCTCGATGGATGAAGGTAAATAAATTTACATGCCGATAAATTAGTTTACTTCATAGTTGATTTAAAACATTTAAAAACTAAGCTTACCATATTGTTCTCCAATGGTTCTGAAATTTTATCCGGAGCCCAGTGAATTTTTATAAGAAACTTTAGTTATTTATTTCATAAGCTTTTAAAATAATGAATGATGAGAATTACATCTAATCAACTCCTTTTTATTTTTTTATGTTTGGAATTATTTCTGTGTGGTAATGCGGAAGGTCAAAGCCCAGCGAACGCAAAGATTAAAAAACCTAATATTATTTTCATACTCGCAGATGATATGGGATATGGAGATGTAGGGTGCTATAATCCTGAGTCGATGATTGCAACTCCCAATATGGATAAACTTGCCTCTCAGGGAATTAAATTTTTAGATGCGCATAGTCCTGCTGCTTTGTGTACACCATCTCGGTATGGTCTGCTTACCGGAAGATATTGCTGGCGTACCAGCTTACAGCAAGGAGTGATACTTGGTTATGATGAAACCCCTTTAATAGAAAAGGGAAGATCAACTATTGCAACTATGCTGAAGGACAAAGGGTATAGCACCGCTTGTTTTGGAAAATGGCATCTGGGTATGAACTGGCCAACAAAGAATAATTATAAAATACAGAACGACTTCAATAAGTGGTTTGATAACCCAGTTTTCCTTGAGAACGAAATGAATATTGATTTTTCAAAACCGATTTCCGGTGGACCAACCGAACTAGGTTTTGACTATTTTTTCGGATCGCTTGGCTGTACTACAAGTGATCCTCCATATTGCTTTATAGAAAACAACCATGTCTATGAAAATCCATCTGAGCGGAGTCCTTCAAAATACCTTGGTTTACCTGGATTTGTACCAGGGGGTTGGAGCAAGAACTTTCCTTTAGAAAAAGTTGATGTGGAATTTACGAATAAAGCAATCAGCTATATGGAGAATCAGATTGAAAAAAAATCCAAGGAACCATTTTTTGTTTACCTCGCCCTTTCATCTCCCCATAATCCTTTTCTCCCGCCAGATTTCACTTTAGGCAAAAGCAAAGAAGGTCCTAGGGGTGATCTGGTTATGGTGGTTGATTGGAGTGTTGGTAAAATCATGGAGTTTTTAAAAAAACAAGGTATCGAAGATAATACGCTGATAATAGTAACCAGTGATAATGGAGCAGTAAAGGGTGCTAATGGGCACTTGTCAGAATGGAAGTTTAAAGGATATAAAAGTAATATATGGGAGGGAGGACATCGTGTGCCATTTCTTGCCCGCTGGCCCGGTAGAATAAAACCAGGTACTTCAAGTGAAGAGGTGATTAGCCTAACAGATATGTTTGCATCTTTTTCTAGTCTGGTTTCTCATACGGTTACCAAAAATGAAGGAGAGGATAGTTATAATGTATTACCTGCGATTTTTGGGGGTAAATCTATAGCGAGCAATGCTGCTGTCAGGATTTTTCATTCAGGAGCTGGCTTTTTTGCCGTTAGAAAAGGAAATTGGTTACTAGTACAAGGGACAGTAGGCCCAGGTTCAGGCAATATCGATTTTACAGCCGATTCATTGAAGGGGAAAGGACAATTATACAATCTGTTGCAGGATCCTTTTCAAAAAATCAATCTTTGGAATGATAAGCCATTATTGAGGGATAGCCTTGCTGCACTTATTATAAATGTGAAAAGTCATCCTGGTAGTAACCAGCAATTTCTTAGATCTTTTTGACCTTACGAAAATGAACGCAAAAACCATCTCGCTCTTACGTCATTAAAATACGCCAATAAGAAAATATTAAAATATGCAAAGTTGTTATTTAATTATGCGAATAAAATATAATTTTAGTGAAATATATTTGTTGAGTATTCGATTTAATTAACCAAAAAAACTAGTTTATGAAATTAATTGCCATTTGCAATCAATTCAGTTTTTACAGGAAAGGAATTTCTAAATCTGTATTGATTGGAAAAATGATTGCTTTATTGATTGTTGCTTTCTGTTTTACAGCTGGAGCAAAAAGTACTACTAAAAACATTTCTGCTCCTCCT
>CANJDY010000181.1 GCA_947472635.1 Chitinophagaceae bacterium | reverse complement strand
TAATATTTGTCCATCCCTATCATGGGTAAGTGGAGCAAATACCAATGTAAAATTGTTGGAAAGCAATAGTTCTAAATTTTGAATACCCAGATCCGCTACCTTAATATCCCCTACAAAACCGTAATCGATACCCTGCATATCGCTTCCAACAGTCACTTCATCATTTGCAATTGGATAAACCACTGGCCGTTTGGACGCTGGGATGACATTAGCATCTGCGCCGGTTAATCCGATAGCATTGCATTGTAATGATTGTAATTTTGCAATAATTTTTTTATTCACCAACCCTCCGTACACCATCGTTACAAGGTCGATAGTTGCTGCATCGGTTACTCTTCTTCCATTGATATAATTGGATTGGATCCCCAATTGATCTCCAATCTTTGTGGCAATTTTTCCACCTCCATGCACCAATATTTTTTTGGTTTTGATAGTGGAAAATTTTTCAAGAAAGGATTGCAATGCAGCTGCATTGTCAATCACATTTCCGCCAATTTTTATTACCAATAGTTGTTCCATTATTTCTTATTTAAAAGCTCACTCAACACTGCCTGAGCGGCCCAAACTCTATTACCTGCCTGTTGTGTTACAATACTGCTGCTGCTATCCAACACTTCATCACTTAGCTCTACATTTCTGCGTACCGGTAAACAATGCATCACTTTTGCATGATGGGTTAACTTTAATTTTTCTTGCGTAAGCATCCATGACCGATCATTACTATAAATTTTGCCATAATCAGTATAGGTACTCCAATTTTTAACATATACAAAATCAGCTCCCTTTAATGCATCCTCCTGGTTATGTAGGATAGTTGCCCCTTGGGTATACGCTGATGAGAGTTCATAGTCTTCGGGATGCGTAATCACAAATTCAGCTTCTCCCCATGCGTTGACCCATTCTGCAAAACTATTGGCAACACACTGTGGTAAGGGTTTTACATGCGGCGCCCAAGTTAATACCACTTTTGGCTTACGCTTTTCCGCCAATGGGAAATTATTCAAACATTCTTGAATGGTAAGGATATCTGTTAAAGACTGAAGAGGATGCAATGTTGAACTTTCCAAACTTACAATCGGCACACCAGCAAATTGCATAAAAGAATTCATCACCAATTCACTGTAATCATCTTCCCTATTTTTTAAAGAAGGAAATGTACGAATACAAAGTATATCAAAGTACTGCCCCAATATTGGTGCAGCATCCTTTACATGTTCCACAGTGGTTCCGCTCATGATAGCCCCCTCCTCAAATTCCAATGCCCACCCTTCTTTATCTACATTAAAAACAATGGCCTCCATCCCAAGATTAGCTGCAGCTAACTGGGTACTTATCCTCGTACGTAAAGAGGGATTTAAAAATAAAAGCCCTATTCTTTTATTAACGCCTAAATGCCTGTCTGCAAAAGGGTTGGCCTTATAGGCCAAGGCCTTTGATACCAACCCATTGATATCCGCAACGTCCTTTACAGAAATAAAATTCAAACTACCCTCCCCGGAGGAAGCGCCTTGAAGCAAACTTTTTAAATTAGATGAACTCATGGTAAGGAGTTAAGGGAATAATAAAATAATTTCATATTGTTTGGCTTGGCATTGCTCAAAAAACTAAAGGCCATTTAATTCTTTTTCTAAGGCTGCTAAAAAAATATCTGCTTCTACTTTTGAAATATTGAGTGCTGGCAACAACCTGATAACATTCGGTTTTGCCTCTCCTGTAAAAATTTTGTGATTGAAAAGTAAGTTTCTTTTTACCATTTTGAATTCCTCCGGAAGTTCGATACCAATCATTAACCCTTTTCCCCTTACTTCTTTGATAGCTGGTAATTTATTCAATGCTGCTATCAAATAATCCCCCATTTCCGCTGCATTATTCAGTAAGTCCTCTTCTTCCATCACTTCCAATACTGCTAAGGCTGCAGCACAAGCTAAATGGTTGCCTCCAAAAGTGGTTCCCAACATAAAATGTTTGGGTTGAATTTTTGGTGCAATAGAAATCGCCCCTATTGGAAACCCATTGCCCATACCCTTTGCCATGGTATAAATATCTGCATTCACACCACTAAAATCGTGGGCATAAAATTTTCCACTCCTTCCATAACCACACTGCACCGAATCCGCGATAAAAACAGCATTGTATTGATCACAAAGGCTTCTTATTTTTTGTAAAAAACTATTAGTAGCCACATTGATCCCTCCCACTCCCTGAATACCTTCCACAATAACCGAGGATATGTCGTTTTCCAAAAAGGCCGATTCTAGTGACTGCTCATCATTAAAGGGAAGAAACAACACATTATCTGTTTCGTTTACGGGAGCAACAATGCTGGGATTATCGGTTACTGCAACCGCCAAAGATGTTCTTCCATGAAATCCCTTTTTAAATGCAATAATCTTTTTTCTTCCATTATAAAAAGAAGCCAGTTTCAAAGCATTCTCATTGGCTTCAGCTCCTGAATTACATAGGAATAACTGATAATCGGCTTTATCAGAAACCTTTCCCAGTTTTTCAGCTAACTGAACCTGTAATGGTATTTTAATTGAATTAGAATAAAATCCAACTTTATGCAATTGATCTTCCAAGCGCTTTACATAGTGCGGATGCGTATGGCCAATTGAAATCACAGCATGCCCTCCATAAAGGTCAAGGTATTTTTGATTAACATCATCCCAAACATAGGAGCCTTGCGCTTTTACGATAGTGATGTCATTGAGTGGATATACGTCGAATAATTTCATTGAATAATTGGTTGATTTTTTTGGACAAGTTGATAAGTGGTCGTGTTTATTTTTAATTCATGTGCTTACAATCAATCATCTTAAAAAATCAGTTCTAATAGCCTTACCATTTAACTCAGCACTTACAAACTCTTCCCCTAAAACCCTGCCGCCTTTAATTTTAATCCAGTTGTTTCTTCTAGGCCAAACATAATGTTCATATTTTGAACGGCCTGTCCGCTGGCACCTTTTAATAAATTATCGATAGCTGAATGAACAACTAAATTTTCACCTACTTTTTCAAGATGAATAACACATTTATTAGTATTTACAATCTGCTTTAAACAGATAGGATCTTTGCTTATGGTAGTAAATGGATGGGATGAAAAATAGTCAGTATATAAAGTAAACAATTGTTCCAACGACTCGTTGCTTTTTAATTGAGAACTGATAAAAATACCTCTTGTAAAATCTCCTCTCCAGGGCACAAAATTGATAGCAATATCGTTTGCTGGCTGCAGCTGATGGAGAGATTGGCCTATTTCAAATAGATGCTGGTGCTCAAGGGTTTTATATGCTTGTATATTATTTGCCCTCCAACTAAAATGAGAGGTCGCACTAAGCCCTTGCCCTGCTCCCGTAGAGCCCGTGATGCCAGTAGCGTAAACGTCTTTCAGAAGCCCTGCCTTTGCCAGCGGCAATAAACCCATCTGTAATGCAGTTGCAAAACATCCCGGGTTGGCAATATTACTAGCTAATTTTATCTGCTCTTTATTTAATTCCGGCAAGCCGTAAACGAAATTTCTGTTGTTAATAGTTGAATGATTGGAAAGCCTAAAATCCTGACTTAGATCAATTACTTTTATTTTTTCATCAATAATATTGACTGCTAAAAACATTTTCGAATCACCATGTCCAAGGCATAAAAAAAGAACATCAATTTTTTGGTTAATCTCAGCGGTAAAATAAATAGTTGTTTCCCCCAACAGGTCTTGATGTACCGCATGTAACGGTTTACCGGCATTACTATTGCTTTGAACAAATGTTATCGATACAGTTGGATGATTCAATAATATCCGAATCAGCTCACCTCCGGTATAGCCTGCACCGCCAATAATTCCAACTTTGATTTTATTTTCCATCCGTATTTTCTTTTACCTGGTGATAAATCATCGTTTGATTGCCAAATATTTTTGTAAATCCTCTTACATCTTCACCGGTCCATCCATTATTCATCTCTCCGTATTTTCCAAACTTACTACTCATTAAATCATAGGGTGACTCAATTCCAGTAATTTGAAACCGATAGGGCATCAACTCTACAAAAACTTTACCAGTTACATTTTGCTGTGAACTTTCAAGGAATGCCTCCATATCTCTCATTACAGGATCTAGAATTTGTCCCTCATGCAACCAGTTGCCATAAAACAAAGCCAACTGGTCTTTCCAGTTCAACTGCCATTTGGTTAAAACATGTTTTTCTAATGCATGGTGCGCTTTAATAATTACCATTGGAGCAGCAGCCTCAAAACCCACTCTTCCTTTAATGCCAATGATTGTATCGCCGATATGAATATCCCTTCCAATACCATATGCACCAGCAATGCTTTGTATTTTTTGAATTGCCTGGGTAGGATGGTCAAATTTTATTCCATCAACAGAACTAAGTTCACCCCTAATAAATTCAAGCACCAAACTGCGTGCTTCTGATGCTGAAACCTGAGTAGGCCAGGCTTCTTCTGGCAACATCCCGTTGCTGTTAAGTGTTTCTTTACCCCCCACACTAGTTCCCCACAATCCCTTATTGATGGAATACATCGACTTTTCAAAGTTCATGGCCACTCCTTTAGATTTCAAGTAGGTTATTTCTTCTTCCCTGCTTAATTTCATATCCCTGATGGGAGTAATAATTTCCACCCCTGGAATCATAATATTAAACACCATATCAAACCTTACCTGGTCGTTTCCTGCACCGGTACTTCCATGAACAACTGCGGATGCCTTCATCTTTTTTACATGCTCTGCAATAAACAATGCTTGGCTCAATCTTTCTGCGCTTACACTTAAGGGATAGGTGTTATTCTTTAATACATTTCCGTAAATCAGAAATTTAATAATTTTGTCATAATAGCTTTCTACCGCATCGATGGCTGTATGCGTTTTTACACCCAAGCGGTAGGCATGGGCTTCAATTTGCTCTAATTCAGCACTGGTAAACCCGCCAGTATTTACAACCACTGAATGGACCTCATATCCTTTTTCAATAGTCAGGTATTTTACACAAAAAGTCGTATCCAGTCCGCCACTGAATCCTACTACCACTGATCTTTTAGTTGACTGATCTTCGGCCTGTTTGATTGTTACATTATCTTCCATGTTGGTATACTAATTTTTCACTTATTCTATTAAAAAGGTAAAAACAACTGCTGCTGTATTATTGAAAAAAAAACATTTTTAGCAATGATTTGGAAGTGCTACCACCCTCCTTTTTTCTAAAAATACTTAACAAACTACTCTGCTTGATTTTCATGAAGCGCTCATACAATTTTGAATTTTGCTTGAAATCTTCCTTGGTCTCTTCCGGTTCAAAATGATCGGCTGGATCGTACAACATGGCGGTGCACATGCAATTTTTCCTTTCCTTGCTCATCAAGATGTCATAGTTTACACAACTTTTGCAACCTGCCCAAAACTCTTCATCATCCGTTAACTCAGAGTAAGTGACAGGCTCGTAACCAAGATCTGAATTAATTTTCATTACAGCCAACCCAGTTGTTAACCCAAATATTTTGGAGGTAGGATACTTTTCCTTTGAGAGATCAAAGATTTTGCGCTTAATTTGTTTGGCCACTCCACTTTTTCGAAAAGCTGGGGCCACAATCAAGCCACTATTGGCAACAAACTGGTCATGCCCCCATGCTTCAATATAGCAGAAGCCTACCCAATCCCCGTCGGGAGTAACCGCAATAACGGCTTTGCCTTCATTGATTTTTGTTTCGATATATTCGGGCGACCTTTTGGCAATACCCGTACCACGCGCCTTTGCAGAAGACTGCATTTCTTCGGTAATAATGGAAGCGTAATGACTATCACTAGGTAACGCTGCCCTGATTATAATGTTATTTGTTTCCAATTGTATGAAATTGAAATAAAAAGTTAGCAATAAAATTGTAAGAACCAGGTTTTGGAGATTTTTTCACTGACAGGGGCAGGTTTCAATTGCTCGTCCTATCAGCAACCAGG
>CANJDY010000180.1 GCA_947472635.1 Chitinophagaceae bacterium | reverse complement strand
CTTAAAATAGCGGCATTGTTGGGAGCGCTAGCTGTTGCATTAGGAGCCTTTGGAGCCCATGCTTTAAAAAAAATACTCAGTGAAAAATACCTAGCTATTTTTGAAACGGCGGTTCGGTATCAATTTTATCATGTATTTGCTTTAGTAGCTGTGGGGATTTTACTAAAAGAATTCCCCAACAGTTATTTATTATGGTCTGGCCGTTTATTTTGCTATGGCATTTTGATTTTTAGTGGTTCCCTCTATCTCATGACCTTGCTGGAAGCAATAGGTCAGCAAGGATTTAAGTGGTTAGGAGCTATTACACCAATTGGGGGCGTCTGCCTAATTGCAGGCTGGATTGTAATGGCAATTGGAATTGTGAAAGGCTAATTTTCTACTTTATCTTTTAAGGTAACAATTGTGCCATGCTTGTTAGCTATAGTGAATTCAATCTGCATTTCTTCCATCCTTTTTTTAATGTTGATTAGTCCGTTTCCAAATTTGCGTAAATTATCAAGGTTAATTCCAATGCCATTGTCATGGATTTCAAGTGCCAAATACCCATTTTCTATTTTTAAAGTTATTTTCACCTCTGTTGCCTGGGCATGTTTAATAATATTGTTCAATATTTCTTTAATCACCAAAAAAACATTCCTTCTTCTTTCACCAATTACGATGGTGTCGGGTATATTTTCCTCAACGTTAATTATACAGTTGATACCCGTATCTTCAAAATACTCAAGGGCGTAATTGCGTAAATAGGCAATCATATTATGCAGTGAATCGTTGCTACTGCTCATCGTCCAGATGATTGTATTCATATTATTAATCAATTCGTTGGCCGAAGAAGATATTTTTTCAATCTCAGGGATCACTTTATTTCCCATTCTTTTTTTAGCTAGTTCACTGTACAATCGAATGGTGGTAATGCCTGCACCTAAGTCGTCGTGTATTTCGGCACTAATCCGATTTCGCTCATTCTGTTGTGAGTGTAAGAGTTCCAATCGTACTTGAAAATTTTGGTTTTCTAATTCCTTTTTGAGCTCTTCTTGCTTTTTTATTTTTACAATTAAGTTACTCTTTTTTTTGTAGGCAATCCCTGAGCTAAATATCAGCAGCTCACCTATAACTCCCAGCTCGTAATAAACCATTGAGTTTATAAAAATTCCAGTATTGTTAATAAAATTGATATGTATTAAATAAGCAATCGTTGAGAAAAAAATCATTATAAAATTGCCAATCGCGAGATAATTCATTAATATATTTTTTTGGAAAAGAGCAAATCCAATGTATGAAATACCTATTGTGAGTAAGAAAATTTTGGTGCCATTTTCAAAGGCATCTTGCAACTTAAAATTATTGGTAAAATAAACAATGAATGTAAAGTATACCAATAAGGCTATCAATACATATTTCCCAAATTGTAGTGAGGTATTGATGCGAGGGAATTTAGCTTTTGTTTCAAGAAATCCTCTTGAAAAATTGATATAAAAAATAATCCCAATTATTTGTAAAGCAAATGCAAGGTATTCATTGTAAAAGCTACTTAGGTAACCATTTGAGTTTTTCAATCTTTCGTCTAAAAATAATAGGATAAGCATAGCTCCCGAATACAAAAAACCATATAAAAAGGTATTGTTGTTATTGATACCTAGATAACTAGTTCCGGTATAAAACATCATCATTAAAAGAATTCCACAGGTGATATAGGCAAAAATAGGGCTCCCACCACCTTCGTATTGCTTAAAGATTTTGAATTTTTCCAGATAATTAGTAGCAATAAATGTGGTGTTTAGGATATTATTAGCCCGCTTGATAAAATTGATTTTTGTAATGAATGTTGCTTTCTCTCCCCCACCTAATAGAATGGGTTGATAACCATCCCGTTGGCTTTCGTTCTCTAGCTGCGCCAGCTTTTGGTTTGTCTGCAGTTTGTAAATTTCCACATTTTTTATATAGGTTCCTGCAATAAAATAAATCTTTTTTGCTGAATCTTCGTGGTTTTTCAGAACGAATTTCAAATAGATTGTGCTGGTAATCCAGGAGTTGGGTATATTGATAATTGGATTGAAATTGCTTTGTGCAATCCAATTATTATCCAATATTTTTTCTATTGGGGAGTTTCCACTGCTATCGATGTATAGTTCATATTTATTGGTGGCCAGAGATTGGTCAATTGCAGCAATGTCGATGGCATTACTGTCGTTATAGGGCTGGCCTAACAGGATGCCAGAAAATAGGAAAAGCAAACCGGTTAATAATAGTTTGTTCAAAGCGGTACCTTTTTTCAAACATACAGTATTTATCTCATTCTATTTCTTATAAAACCTTTTATAGGAAGGGGTTTTCAGTAATGGTTTTTAATTATCTTTGTCTTAATGGCCAATAAAGTGAAATCCGCTAAGTCAAAAGCCTCCGGTGAGGAGACATTAATTTCTGATATCGAAGAAAAGGTAGCAGTAAAGCAATTACTGAAGGATGAACGTACCCACAAGATTGCGGGCGCCATTCTTTTATTAATTGCATTCCTATTGTTTATTGCATTCTCCTCTTACCTCTTTACCTGGGATGAAGACCAGGATAAGTTTAGCTACCGCATGTTGCTAGCAAATAATATTAAAATTCAAAACTTATTGGGTACACTAGGCGCTTTTTTGGCTGAAATCTTTATTCGACATGGTTTTGGGATTGCATCCTACCTTTTTTGTACTACTTTTTTTATCGTGGGCGTCAATTTGTTTTTTGAAAAAAAAGTGTTTTCTTTTCGACGTAATTTAAAATACCTGATAGTGGGGTTGCCGATACTGAGTGTGACTGCCTCCGTAATAATGAATGGAAATAGATTTCCATTTGGTGGTGCTGCTGGAGATGCTAGCAGGGAATGGCTATACATGAGAATTGGCCAAATTGGTACAGTTGCATTGTTGGCCGTAAGTTTGTTGGCTTATATTATTTGGCGTTTTAACCCTGTGTTTACCCTGCCTTCTAAAGAAATGTTTGCAAAAGGACCTCAGGACGAAGAGGGAGTAGCTGAGCCTACCCTTACTAGTTTAGAGGAGGATGAATTGCCCAATACAGAAGTAAAAGGAAACTATTTGAAGGCAGATGGTGCAATGCTTTTAATTGATGACCAATTCAACCATTCTTTAGATCATGACATTCAAGTTATTGAAAAAGACACCCTTTCGGAACTAGAAACGCTTCCAAGCGAATTAGGTATTTTACCAAATCTCCAACCAGAGCAAGAAGTAGTGGAAGCCCCAGTAGTGGTCAAACAGTCTAAAAATAAGGAGGAGCTACCTGCCTTAGAGCTAGAAATTAAAACATTACCTGAAAAGGTAGATATCGATGATCAACCATTTTCAACGGGTAAACATGCATCACTGGGCACTCCGTATGACCCGATATTGGATTTGAGGGATTACAAATATCCATCACTCGATTTACTGGAAGCTCATGGCAGTGAAAAGATTGTGCAGGACCCCAACGAGCTTGAAACCAATAAAAATCAGATTTTAAATACCCTGAAGAATTATGATATTTCGATTCAAAAAATTACCGCTACGGTTGGGCCAACGGTAACCTTGTATGAAATTATTCCTGCTGCTGGAGTTCGAATATCTAGGATTAAAAATTTGGAAGATGATATCGCTCTTAGTCTTGCAGCATTGGGTATACGTATCATTGCTCCAATACCCGGAAAAGGAACCATTGGGATTGAGGTGCCCAATGCTAAGAAAACAATTGTGAGTATGCGCACCTTGCTTTCATCAGAAAAATTTCAGAATAATAATTTTTCCTTACCTATTGCCATTGGTAAAAAGATTGACAATGAAAATTTTATTGTTGACCTAGCAAGTATGCCACATTTATTGATGGCAGGGGCTACTGGCCAGGGTAAATCTGTAGGACTCAATGCAATCCTAGTTTCGTTGTTGTATAAAAAGCATCCTTCTCAATTAAAATTTGTATTGGTTGATCCCAAAAAAGTTGAGTTAAGTATTTACAAAACGATTGAAAAACATTTTCTAGCAAAGTTACCAGGGGAGGAGGATGCTATCATTACGGATACCAAAAAGGTAGTACATACGCTCAATGCTTTGTGTATTGAAATGGATAATCGATACGATCTTTTAAAGGAAGCTGGCTGTAGAAATATCCGGGAATACAATGAGAAATTTATTGCACGAAAATTAAGCCCTGAAAAAGGTCACCAATTTTTACCATTTATTGTTTTGGTGGTGGATGAATTTGCTGATTTGATTATGACAGCAGGAAAAGAGGTTGAAATGCCCATAGCAAGGCTGGCTCAATTGGCAAGGGCGGTGGGAGTACATTTAATTATAGCAACTCAACGCCCCAGTGTAAATATCATCACTGGTACCATTAAGGCCAACTTTCCAGCTAGAATTGCCTTTAAGGTAAGCAGTAAGATTGACAGTCGTACCATTTTGGATGCTGGGGGTGCTGAGCAATTGATAGGCAAGGGTGATATGCTGATAAGTTACAATGGTGAACTGGTGCGCTTACAATGTGCTTTTGTGGATACTCCGGAGGTAGATAAAATTGTTGATTTTATTGGTAGCCAGCGTGGCTATTCTCAAGCTTTTTTATTGCCCGAATATGTGGATGAAAAGGAAATGGAGGGTAAAGATTTTGACCTCAATGACAAAGATTCGCTTTTTGAAGACGCAGCCCGTTTAATCGTTGCTAGCCAGAGTGGAAGTACTTCCTTATTACAGCGCAGGATGAAGCTGGGGTATAACCGCGCAGGAAGATTAATGGACCAATTAGAAGCCGCAGGGGTGGTAGGTCCAAACCAAGGAAGCAAAGTAAGGGATGTGTTGATTAAAACAGATTCCGAATTACAGCAATATTTGGATAATAGCCTTTAATATAGAATCATCTTGTGCTGATTTGAGTAAACAAGGGGATAAAAAGTGGAAGTTATCTGCTTAGATTATTCTAGTACTTTTTCCATTTGCATACTTCTAGAACCTTTCACCAGTAATTTAACTCCCAAATAAGCCTGTAGCTGGAGCCATTCTTTTACTTCTTGTGCCTGTTGAAAATAAAGGTACCGGTGGGAAATATGTTTAAAATCTCCTCCCACCAATACTACTGCCTTCCAGTGATATTGATCTATCAGGTCAACAATTGCTATGTGTTCTGCAATGCTTTCGCTCCCCAATTCCATCATAGCACCTAGCAATAAAACTTTATCATCCCCTTCCATTTTTGCAAAATTTTCTATCGCGGCTTTCATGCTGGAGGGATTGGCATTATAGGCATCCAAAATGATTTGGTTGCCATTTTTTTCGATTAACTGTGATCGGCTATTGGAAGGAGTGTAATTCTCTAGCGCCTTTTGAATGGATTCATCAGCTACATTAAAATATTTGCCTACGGCTACGGCTACCAGCACATTGGGAAGGTTGTATTCTCCTACCAAGTTTGTTTTTATTTTTTTTATGCTAGTTCCAATCGTCATCTCCACTTGTAAAAAATGACCCGAATTATCCGCCACACCAGTAATTTCGGCATTTTCGGTGCCATATGTTTTAATAGCTGAGATGCCCTCGCTCAGTTGTTTCAGATAGGCATAATCATTCATTATAAAAGCAGTGCCACCATGTAGTTTCAAGTAATCAAATAATTCACCCTTGCCTTTCATTACCCCCATTTCACCACCAAATCCTTCCAAATGCGCTTTTCCGCAATTGGTGATGATGCCGTGGGTAGGCATGGTATATTGGCAGTAGCCAGCTATTTCATTTTGGTGATTAGCACCCATTTCAATTACGGCTAGTTCAGCATCTTTTTTTACTGCGAGAATAGTCAGTGGAATACCAATATGATTATTCAAATTTCCCTTGGTGGTGTAGGTTTTGTAGGTGCTGGCCAGCACTTCATATACTAGCTCTTTGGTGGTTGTTTTACCATTACTTCCTGTGATAGCTATAAATGGTATAGTGAATTGCTGCCGGTGGTATTT
>CANJDY010000179.1 GCA_947472635.1 Chitinophagaceae bacterium | reverse complement strand
TATGGGTTTTGAGTACTGGTGTTGCTCCTACGCCATTGAGCATGGAAATAAGCTGTATTTTTTGGAACCTTTTTTTTTGCGTAAGTAATTTGAAAAGCAAGCAAGTGGAGATCATTTTTACTGTCGTTGGTAAAAGTTATTTTAGCGTGTTGCTTGAAAGGCATCGGCCAATAACAACTAAGTGCATTTTGAGGGTTATTAATCACTACCTGTGAATTAACACGGGCAAATTTTTCGTGGCCTACTGCAAAGAAGTCTGGAACGGGCACTTCTACAGATGGAGTTGACTCGTTGTCCCAGTAGCATCTTAATACATTAGCGCGGCTTAACCCTTCTACCATCCAAATATGTTCTATTATCCCTGGCCCATCCACATCCATTAATGTAACTGTTTGCCCAGCATTTACCCTTAAAAAAGGTTTCACCTTCCATCCTTGTCCAAGGCTGTCTGCAGCCCTAGCAGAGGCTGCCGGAAAAGGTTCCAGCGGATCGGGGATGGCCATTCCTCCCATTCCTTTTTCGCCCGTCCTATTCTCTGCTGAAATAGATCTAGTTTCCGAATTATCGAGAAAAGGTAATCCTGCTAATCCATTTTGAATGGGTACCTGGCTTCTATTACATCCACTAAAAATTAAGAGTAAACTGAAATAAAAAATGTTCCGATTCAATATTTTTAAAGGGGTAAATGAATAGGGAATCATTGTTTTTTTTTAAGTGAAAGATTGTAGAATTAGTTTCTTTTTATTAAAGAAGGGGAATCGTTCAAATTGTCTTTTTTATTTCCATGCTTTATTGGGAAGGGGTCCCATTTCAAATACTAATTGATTGCCATTGATTATTTGCTCATGGCTTATAAATGGGTGGTCAATTTTTTTTCCATCCAATCGTACACTTTGAATATATTTATTTTCTTCTGAAATGTGGTTGGCTATAATCACTAGCTGTTTACCCTGGTTGCCTGCTTTATATTGAATGGTGAGTTTGGGAAACTGAGGCGCACCAATGGCATAAATGCCTGAGGCAGGTGTTACAGGATAAAATCCCATTACACCAAAAATATACCAGGAAGCCATTTGTCCACAATCCTCATTGCCATTAATGCCCAAGGGTTGGTTACGAAAGTTGATGGTAGTATGCTTTCTGATCAACTCCTGTGTTTTCCATGGTTGCCCACAATAATCATATAGATAGGTATAATGATGACCGGGTTCATTATCATGGTGGTAATGGTTGCCATTAAAATTTTCATCCAGTTTGGTTGCAAATTTTTCATTACCTCCCATCATTTCAATCATTCCAGGAATGTCTTGCATAGCACCAAAAAGATAGGTCCATTGGTCGCCCTCTGTAAAACCGTCTTGCCGACCTAATTTATCCTTTGGATTGAAATGTAAAAAAGAACCATCTGCATTTTTTGGAATAAGGAATCCAGATTTTTTATCGTAGAGATTTTTATAATTTTTACTCCATCCTAAAATTCTTTTGTAATCAGCTGTTTTTCCAAGCGATTTTGCCATCTGGGCAACTGAATAATTATCAGAAGAATATTCAATGGTTCGGGAAACCGATTCAGTTGTTTTCCCGAAGGGCACATAGCCAATACTGTTAAAGGCCGTTAGCCCAGCCCTGGCTTCATAGCCGGTCCATGGATCACGATCTCCATAAGGAAGAGTAGTATCATCTACAGGTGGTACCATAGCGTCTTTTAATAAAGCTTCGTAAGCGAGTGAAGTGTTAAATCCGCGAACTCCTTTAATATATGCATCCGCAATAACAGCATCTGCATGGGTACTAATCATGATATTGGTTTCTGCAGGGTTTGGCCACATTGGTAAACGGCCACCTTCTTTGTACATCTGCAACATAGCAGTGATCATTGAACTTACCCGGTCAGGTTGTGTAAAAATCAACAACGGGTGAAGCGATCGATAGGTATCCCATATGGAAAAATCTGTGTAGGAGTTACCAGTATGAATTTGATCATCAAAAGCACTGTAATATTTTCCATATTCAGAAAACTCTCTCGGAAACTGCATTGTGTGAAATAAGGCAGTATAGAAAATTGCTTTTTGATCTTCAGTAATTCCTTCCGCTTTTATGCGGCTCAAATTATTTTGCCATTCGGAACGCGTTGAAGCAACCAGTTTTTCGAAATCCCATCCTTGAACTTCTTTTTCTAAGTTTATTTTGGCTTGCGCTACACTAAGAAAAGAGGTGGCAATGCGCAGTTTTACTTTTTCTCCCGCCTTTGTTTTGAAATTGATATAAGCGCCCATTCTAGTTCCATATTGTTCAGTAGCAGAAGGGGAGATGGAGGAATTGTCCCAAGTTCCAAAAGACCCAATTTTTTTATCACATTGAATAACAAAGTAACCCTTGAAATTTGGAAGGTCGGGACCCAGTTGAGCGGATACCCTATCTGGATTGTACCCTGTGATTTCATTGTGAAGGGTATCAATTTTTACATATCCTTTTATTTTTTTTATGCGGGCTTCATAATCGTTGGATGGATCTTTCATTGCAGGGTTTAAGTTGATACCCTGAATAATGATTCGAGCCTTTTCTGAAGCAGGAAAAGTAAATTGAATTATAGCAGCTCTCGAAGCAGCAGCAATTTCTCCCTTAATATGTTGTTGGTTGCCGGCATCCAATATCACCGAATAATAAAATGGCTTGGTAATTTCATCTTGGTGGCTAAACGGCAGCGCCCTGTCTTTGGGTAGCAATTGTAGTTCACCAATTTGAGGCATTACGGAAACATATCCATAGTCGCCCATCCAAACAGTTGGCTGGTGCGAAGCTAAAAATCCCATAATGGTTTTGTCCTCATAAATATAAGAGGTAAGTCCCATTTTGTTTTCGCCGGTTTGTGGCAAAAAATTGGTCATAGCATAAGGTCTACCTACTGCGGGTAAAGTACCACCACCTTCTAACCCTTTTTCAAATCCAGCATAGGGCGTTCCGATTATGGTGTTTACATAATCAACTTCTTGTTTTATATTATTTTTATTTTGTGCAATGCAAATTGCAACCATATTAGTTGAAAATAATAAAAGAAGGAGTTCTTTTTTCATAACAAATGATAAGTTATTATTAATTGAGCATCAGTAAAATTAGTCTTATCAAATCCCTTGAAATTTAATTCAAAGATGAAAAACAATTAAATTATTTTTTTTCTTCTGGTTTTTTCCAGCCCTTTAACTCTTCTAACGTCCAGTTAGTTTGTCTGTCTGCTGTTGCTTTACGCAATTTTTTCACATGGTTGCTGCTAATTATTTCTGCCTTATTACCAAAACTGTTTCTAATATAACTGAGTACGGAGGCGATGTATTGATCGGTATGTTCCTTCTGTGGTTGCATTATATCAGGGTATTTAATATTATCTACTGGACCTTTCAAACCATGTAATACAATATTGAGGAGAATATCCTTATCCCCATTTACTCGTGCAGAGCCAGATAATGGAGGGGCAAGTTTGGTTGAGATTCCCTTTCCATCCAAGCCATGACAGGTTGCACACAGTTGTTTAAAATTACTAGCACCTTCCACTATAAGGTCCTTATCTCTTTCACCCATTCCTTCTGTACTGGCTCTTAGTTCTGCCAATGATTCATCTGTTCTTAAAAGGCTTCTAGCCGCTACTTTTAGCAACAGGCGATTATCTGGATTTGCACTAATCAATTCTTTTAACATCGCGGTTGATATAGGGTTGACACTATATCGAAGTGATAAGGCAAGTTGTATTCTTACACCATAGTCTTTGTCATTCTTCAAGGTTTGAAGTTGAGTCAGTAAGTTGGAATTGTTTTTTAATAAGAATCTTTCGCTGATTCGGATGGCTGCTTTCTTTAGGGCTGCATCATTATCCTTAAGTAGGGCAGACACAATTTGCTCATCAATCGAATTAAGACCTTCCAATGTCCAAAGTGCATGAAGCCTTTCAATGGGAGAGGGCCCCGATTTCCAAAATGTCCATCTTTCCAACATTGTTCTTTCATTCAAAGCTATTTTTTTAAGTGCAGGCACTACCGATAGATCTCCGTGAATGACTAATAACTTTTGTGCATTATCACGCCACCAGCCATTGGGATGAGAAAGAAATTCAACCAATTGTTCGTTACTTGCATTGAGTAGTTGTGGTTTTGGCCCTGGTGAGTAGCCATCATGCACGAGTCTATAAATACGTCCACGATTAATATTGAGGTCCAGTTTTTTTCGCTTGATTTGAGGGTGGATATAGCTATCCGGTTTTGTCCATTCGCTTTCCTGTATGATGCCATGATACATATCAACAATGTATAAACAGCCATCAGGTCCGGTAGCAGAATTAACTGGCCTGAAATTCATATCAGTTGCCGCTAAAAATTCTCTTTTGTCGTAAGCATTGGATAAGGTAGCGATGCCATTTCGCTCCACCATTTTTGCACGACGTATCAGTCGTCCTACGGGCTCGCAAATAAAGAGATCTCCAATCATGCTGGCTGGTAATCTATCTCCTCGAAACACGGATTGTCCGCAGGATGCAGTGAAATGATTAAGGGTGCTATCAGCTCGTAAACGGCCCTGTCCACCTTGCACATCGGGTGTAGCAACAATCGGCCATACCTCATCAAAATCGCCTTCACGTTGGTCACTAATATCTAGCTCACCATATGCAGGGTTCTCTTGAAAATTCACGGCCGCTTTTTCGCCGCCTGCTGAAGAAAAATAAAGGCGGCCATAATTATCGTGGGTAAGTCCCCATTGCCCACCTGTTGACCCAAGTAAAGAATCTACCTCCAGCATACCTTTTTTATAACGGTATCGTACAGGGTTACTAGTAACATAAATCCAGTTATCTATATTCCAAACCAGCCCTGTTTTTTGGTGCTCCAAATTAGCATCATCGGGCGTATCATTATGATAAACCAATGTTTTTTCATCTGCGACGCCATCTCCATTTTTATCTCTGTAACTGTATAAATTATAGGTGTAAGTTTCGTTTACTACCAAGCGGTCATCCAGTGCCAGCATCATTCTGGGTAATACCATGCTATCAATGTAAATGGTATGTTTATCCATTTTACCATCCCCATCCGTATCTTCCAATCTTGTGATCCGGCAAGTAGGTAGACGTTCTCCCGTGCCTTCTATATCCTGCATATAACTGCGCATTTCAGCTACATACATCCTGCCATTTCCATCCCAAACAATCGCCACGGGCTCCTGAATAATTGGCTCACTGGCTACCAATTCGAGATGGTAACCCGGAGGAAGTTTCATGGTAGCCATGCTTTGTTCAGGTGTAAGATATGCCGATGAAGGATTGGGATCTATTTTAGAAGGCCTAGCTGGTGGTAACTGTTCCCGTTGGTTACAGGATAAAAAAAAGGTAAAAAATACCAAGGCTAAGAGAGAAGCAAAAATAATTTTCATGATAGCAAAAAAGTTTAGCAATTAATAATGAGTGATACTTCTAAAATAGGAAAAATTTCAATCAATTTCTTTTGGATATTGGAAAGGGATTTACTTAACTAACAGTTCCTGTTGATTTAAAAAAATATCGGCTTATATTTTTTAAATATAAAAGCCGAGTTAAAAAAATACCCAAAGATTCCTCTGGGTATATTATAAAGTCAAACAAACTTTATTGGGTAACGCTCAATATCCCCCTCATCACCATATAATGTCCTGGAAAAGTACAAACGTAGGTATAGTCTCCTGCTTCGGTGGGCGCTACGAAATAAATGGCATCCGATTCTTTTGGATGTAGTAAGCGAGTATGAAATAAAATATTACTGCTTTTTGGAATATAATTTAAACGTTCCCCATTTAATCCCATATTGGCAGCTAATAAACCTACTTGGTCTGCAGTTCCGGGCCTAGTAATGACCAGGTTGTGTAACATGTCATCATTGTTTTTAAAAATTATTTTTATTTTCATTCCTGCTTTCACAGTCATGGTTTCAATGTCATATTTTAACCCAGGCTTGGTTCCAATAATGAAACTGCGGTCAGGG
>CANJDY010000178.1 GCA_947472635.1 Chitinophagaceae bacterium | reverse complement strand
TTTTATCATTCACCTCTAAATTATAACCTTATCGATTCTACGTCTACCTAACCAAGACAAAATACAGAATGAAAAAGGCTATAGTCAAACTAACAGGGTTAGTTATCTTACTAGTAAGTGCCACTAGTATTGTTCAAGCGCAGGATCCTACCATCAATGTAGTTACCTCTGCAGTTCCTTTCTTAAGAATTTCACCAGATGCCCGTAGTGGCGGTATGGGCGACGTGGGAATAGCTACTACTCCCGATGCAAATGCTGCATTTTGGAATTTAGCAAAAACTCCATTTAATACCAGTAAAGGCGGAATTTCAGTTACTTATACACCCTGGTTAAAGGACCTCGGGTTAAATGACGTTTACCTTGCTTCCTTGTCAGGATTTTTGAAAATTGATGATGACCAGGCCATTTCCAGTTCTTTGCGGTATTTTAGTTTGGGCAGCATCCAATTTACAGACAATCTCGGAAATGATTTGAGTTCTTATCGTCCCCGTGAATTTGCATTTGATGCTGGTTATTCAAGGAAATTATCTAGCAATTTATCTTTGGGAATAGCCCTACGGTATATCAACTCAAATTTAGCCAGTGGAACGATCAATGGAGTAGCTTACAAAGCAGGATCATCGGTTGCAGCTGATTTAAGTTTGTTTCATTCTGGGATTGGAGCTAGCGGTTCTGGTCTTAACTATGGAGTAACTTTGAGTAATTTAGGCTCTAAGATTTCCTACACCAGTGATGCCAATCAAAAGGATTTTATTCCTGCTAACCTAGGGCTGGGAATTGCCTATACGAAGGCAATTGACCCTACTAATAAAATAACTTTCGGATTGGATATTCATAAATTATTAGTACCTACACCTCCTTTAGTGGGTGATAGTGCCGGTTTGGTGAGCTATCGTAGTAAAGGTGTTGTAAGTAGCTGGTTTAGTTCATTTGGAGATGCTCCCGGTGGATTCTCTGAAGAGTTGAAAGAATTCCAGGCTTCCTTAGGAGCAGAGTACTGGTATAATAACCAGTTTGCTTTGCGTGCAGGATATTTTTATGAAAATCCTACCAAAGGAAACAGAAAATATTTCACGTTGGGCGCAGGTTTAAAATATAGCACCTACGGACTAAATTTCTCTTACCTCTTACCTTCTGGATCGGGTGTTAGTCGCAATCCATTGTCCAATACAGTTCGCTTTAGCTTAGTTTTTGATTTTGCTGAAGGCAAAAAGTAGTTTTAAAATATTTTACTAAAAATAGCGTTCCGATTTATGTCGGGACGCTTTTTTATTTTTAAACTAACGTACCTTCGGCATTAATCAATCATAAATAACATGAGTTTGAGAATAGGGTTTGGTATTGATTTTCATCAATTGGTAACCGATCGGGAATTTTGGCTAGGCGGCGTTAAAATTGATCATCCCAAGGGAGCCCTTGGCCATAGTGATGCGGATGTATTGTTGCATGCCATATGTGATGCAATGTTGGGTGCAGCCTGTTTGGGGGATATCGGGGTACATTTTCCTGATACGGACGAATCGCTGAAAAATATAGATAGTAAAATATTATTGCGAAAAAGCTTTGAACTCATTCAAAATGCCGGCTATACCATTGTAAATATTGATAGCACTTTATGTTTGCAAGCACCCAAAATAAAGGAGTATGTTCCGCAAATGCAAGCGGTAATAGCGTCCATTCTATCATTGCAAAATACGGATGTATCAATTAAGGCCACTACTACTGAAAAATTGGGCTTTGTGGGAAGGGAGGAAGGATTGGTAGCCTATGCATCTATTTTGTTAATGAAGAAATAGGGTTGAATAGATTAAAAAACAAAAAATGAAAAACTGTAAACTCATTACCTTTGCGGCTAGTGATTTTGATAAAACTATTGAATCACAGATTCGATAGCTATCGGATTAGAGGTGACCACCAAAATATAAAATGAAACACCACATGAATACAATATCTGTAAACATCATTAACAAATCTTCCAATGAATTACCAGCCTATGCAACAGAAGGTTCTGCTGGGATGGACCTAAGGGCTAATTTGGATCAACCGGTAACTTTGCAATCTTTAGAAAGGATGCTGATACCTACCGGATTATTCCTTGAACTGCCCAATGGATATGAAGCACAGGTTAGGCCCAGAAGTGGATTGGCAATTAAGCAAGGGATTACCTGCCTTAATTCCCCAGGCACCATCGATAGTGATTATAGGGGAGAGCTGAAGGTAATATTGATTAACCTGAGCAATGAACCCCAAGTTTTGTCACATGGAGACAGGATTGCACAAATGATTATCAGCTCAGTAGATAAAGCCCATTTGATTTTGGTGCAGGAAATTAATACTACCCAAAGGGGAGAAGGTGGATTTGGTCATACTGGAAAAAAATAAATAGCGAATTAGAAAATGAGATCTCCTTTTAATAGTAGCAGTTATTTCGTCTTCGTTTTTTTTGCCTTACTCGTTGTATTCACTTCAGTGGGTTGCAAGACTGCAAAAAAAATACAGGTAGCGGTTGATAAAAAAGACAGCACGTCCATCAATATTACCCAACCTGTCAATGAAGATTCAATCTTGGTAATCAAAAATGCGTTAAGGGAGGTACATGAAAAGCAAATTATTTTTAAGACATTTTCTGCAAAAATTAAGGTAGAGTATGAAGATGCAAAAGGGAAGCAGCCCAATATCACAGCCTATGTGCGAATTTTGAAAGATAGTCTGATTTGGATCTCGGGTTATGCTACCGTTTTTAATGTGGAGGCATTTAGGATCTTAATCAACAAAGACAGCGTTTTTGTTTTGGATAAAATTAATAAGGAGGTAAAGTCTCGGTCATTGGACTTTTTACAGGAGCTTACAGAAATACCTTTCGATTTAAAGGCGCTTCAAAATTTATTAGTGGGTAATCCCATTTATTTAGATGACAGTGTGTTGTCATACAAGGAAACCGAATCAAAAATATTATTGGCAACACTCGGCCAATATTTCAAGCACTTGCTAACATTGAGTAAGGTAGATCATTTGTTAACTCATAGTAAACTAGATGATATAAATATTGTACGAAATAGAACCGCTGATATTACTTATGGCAATTACGAAATCAATAACGGTGTAAATTTTTCGACCTATCGTGAAATTACCGTTTCCGAAAAAAATAAATTGGATATCCAACTTAATTACAAGCAGTATGATTTTAATAAAGAGCTTTCGATTATTTTTAATATACCCGCCAATTATACCCGCAGGTAAATGGGGGATTTAGTTCATTATTTTATGGTTACCGTTGGGTGTTGTTTTTGTAAAACCATTGCAGCAAGATCTCCAGCAAACTATTGTATTTTTGTTATTCCTGTAAAATCAGCACATGATTAAAATCTTTTTTTCCTTACTGCTCAGTTTTATTGTTAGTTGTCCTTTAATGGCCCAGTCTACTGCACAACAGGAGTTGGAAAAGCAGCGACTGGAATTAAAAAAAGAAATCGAGCAAACCCAGGAGTTGTTAGATAAAAATAAAAAAAACACGAAAGAAAGTTTAGGCCAGCTTTCACTTATTAATCGGAAGTTGAATTTGCAGGAAAATGTAATTGATAATATTAGCAAGGATATTCATTTATTGGATAACACGATTTATAAATCTCAACGGGATGTAAATAAGTTACAAGTTTTATTGGATACGCTTAAACAGGAGTATGCAAAGAGTATGTTGTATGCCTATAAAAACCGAAGCAATTCAGATTTTTTAAATTTTATTTTTTCTGCATCTAATTTCAATGATGCGATCAAGCGGATTACCTACTTAAAAAGTTATCGGAATTACCGGGAAATGCAGGGTGATAATATTTTGCGCACGAAAGTGCTCTTGAACCAGCGGATTGATGAGCTGACTGGAAATAAGAAAAAGAAAGGAGAAGTGTTACAAACACAAAGCAAGGAGTTGTCTGTGCTAGAATCACAGCAACAGGAAAAAAATCAGATAGTTAGTAATTTAAAAGCGCAGGGAAAGGAATTGAATAACCAGATTGCCGCTAAGAAAAAGCAAATGCAAAAAGTGAGTAATGCAATTGCAGCAGCAATTAAAAGGGCACAGGAAATGGCAAGAAAGGAGGCGTTGGCAAAAGCGATGGAAGAAAAATCACGGCGTGATGCTACTGATCGAGCAGCTGAAAAAAACAAGACAATAGCTGAAAAAGGGAATGCCAACGCAGTTGTAAAATCAGGTTCAGTAAAGCCTGAAAAGGCATTACCCATTAGTGTTAGGCAGGAAAGTGTCTTGCTGGGAAGTGATGCGGAAGTTAAATTGAATGCAAATTTTATCAGTAATCGGGGAGCCTTGCCTTGGCCGGTAGACAAAGGATATATGATTATGCGATTTGGTCCTCAAAAGCTCGATATTGGGGTTACAGTTGATAATCCAGGAATAACCATCGGTAGTGAAATAGGGACATCTGTAAAAGCGTTATTTGATGGAGAAGTATCTTCTGTCACGAATATAGAAAATATGCAAGTCGTGATTCTTAAGCATGGCGCATATTTCACCACCTATAGTAATTTATCAGGCGTTCACCTTACCCGTGGTCAAAGCATTCAAACTGGGCAGGTGGTAGGAAAAGTGGCGTCTAATGATGAGGGGATTGGGTCAATTGACCTGATTATTAGCAATGAAAAAAGTAACCTGAATCCAGAGGGATGGCTGAGGCGTAAATAATTACCCAATCAATCGCTGGTATAGTTTTTCATATTGGGGAACTATATTGTCTATATCAAATCTTTTAGCCTGCAACAAAGCGTTTGCTTTAAAACGATCATGGGTTTCCTTATTCCTTAAAATGAATAATGCATTTTTACTCATATCTTCTACATCTCCTACATCGCTCATAAATCCACATTCCCCATTAGTAATGATTTCTGGTAACCCACCCGCATTAGTTGATATCACTGGTACTTCTGCAGCTAATGCTTCTAGTGCTGCTAGACCAAAACTTTCATATTCACTCGTTAGTAAAAAAAGATCAGCAATGGGTAAAATATCCTCCATTTGTTCCTGTTTGCCTAAAAATTTAATGGTGTCAAATGCACTACTTTTTCTTGCTTCCGCCTCTATAAAGGACCGCTCGGGCCCGTCTCCAAGTAATAACAATCTGGCAGGTATTTTTTCATTGATTAGTAAAAAAGTCTTCACCACATCTTCCACTCGCTTTACTTTTCTGAAATTACTGGCATGAACGATTATTTTTTCACCGTGGGGTGCAATTAATTTTTTAAAAGCATCAATCGGTTTTTTATTAAAACGAGTTACATCAACAAAGTTATGGATCACCTCAATGTCTTTTTCTATATCAAAATTTTTGTAGGTTTCAGCTCTCAGGTTGTCTGATACAGCTGTTAAAATATCACTCTCATTCATTGAAAAAGTGACAACCGGTCGGTAGGTTTTGTCTCTGCCTACCAGCGTAATATCAGTACCGTGTAAAGTGGTTATTACAGGAATGTGTTTGCCCTGTTTGGCCAAAATTTGTTTGGCTATATATGCCGCAGAAGCATGTGGTATAGCATAGTGTACATGTAGTAATTGAATATCATTGTTGGTAATCACATCTACCATCATACTTGATAAGGCAGTTTCATAGGGGGGGTAGTCAAATAGCGGATAGGTGGGAACTCTTACCTCATGATAAAAAATATTGGCATGAAAATGACTTAGCCTTACAGGTTGTTGGTAGGTAATAAAGTGAATCTGGTGCCCTTTATCTGCTAGCGCTTTTCCCAATTCTGTTGCCAGCACTCCACTTCCCCCAAAGGTGGGGTAACAAACAATTGCGATATTCATACTATATATTTAAAAATAAAATTGACCAGTTAGTATCCTGAATTTACCATTCAACATTGTTTTAAAGAAAGTTTTCCTCAGCGCCTATTTATTCACCCTAGTGAATACACGTAATTGATTTTGCTCATTGTTGGAAATTGCTGCAATTTACCGATTTATTATTGCCGACCTCTTCCACTCATGTATTACATTTAAATCAGTAAGTTT
>CANJDY010000177.1 GCA_947472635.1 Chitinophagaceae bacterium | reverse complement strand
CTCACGGGCATCAACAATGCCATGGTAGCAGCTGCACCTGTTTTTGAAGAGATTGCAGCGCCATTATTTGAAATGCTCAATGGTCAGATTTTTGTCGCCCACAATGTAAACTTCGATTACTCTTTTCTCTACCATCACTTGAAGGCTGCGGGTTATGAGTTAAAGGTTAAAAAATTATGTACCGTGCGCTTGGGTAGGAAGGTATTTCCAGGCTTAGCTTCCTATAGTCTCGGAAAGCTTTGTAGGTCATTAAATTTGCCGATCGAAAACAGGCATCGGGCAGGAGGGGATGCGCAAGCAACCGTACTGCTTTTTGAACATTACCTGGCCAATGGTGCAGAACAATATATTACAGAGATGCTTAAGAAAAATTCTGCGGAGCAATGGCTTCCGATGAATTTAACCAAAGCTGCTATTATGCAACTTCCTGCGGGACCGGGTGTTTATTATTTTCATGATGAAAAGGGTGCCATCCTATATATTGGCAAAGCAATCAATATCAAAAAAAGAGTCAGTAGCCATTTTACTCACCAAGATGCAGAAAAAAAAAGGCAGCAGTTTATTAGGAAAATTTGCAAAATAACCTATCAGCTTTGTGCAACAGAATTGGAAGCGATTGTACTAGAAAGTGCAGAAATAAAAAAGCACTGGCCCAAGTACAATACCAGTCAAAAACAACCGACCCAAAAATATGCACTGTATATGTACCAAGATGGTCGTGGCTACCAGCGTTTGGCAATAGATAAAAAGAAAAAAAATATTCCTACTTTATACAATTTTAATTTACTGAAGGAAGGCTGGGCGATGTTAAAAAAATTGGCACTGCAATTTGATTTGCATGAGAAACTTTGTTGTATCGACAAAACTCCTTTAACGGAGCAGGACTATGCGTCTTTGGGAACTTCATTACAGTATAATCAGAAAATAGACAATATGCTAAAGGCATTGGAAAAGCAACTACCTACTTTTGCTGTAGTAGATAGTGGTAGAAATGACACAGAAAAATTATGCCTCTTAGTAGAAAGGGGTTGTTTTTGGGGGATGGGATATTTACCCACCACGATGCAGCTCACCACTGCTGCCGATGTTAAAGACTTGCTGGTTCCTTATCAGGACAATGATACCATTCGAAACAGTATTTATTCTTTTGCTACGCAGTATCCGCATAAGCGGATCAGCTTGCATGGGTAATGCTTAGTTTGGCCGCTGTGCAGCAAAAAAATATAATCGCTCAGTATTGGTATATATATTAAAAGGATTAAAAGATGCAAAAAATGGAGATTGATCAAAGTAGTCAGGGGCTTCAAGGATTCAGTAAAGGGTTCAATCAAGCAATAATCATTTCCCTTCAAATCTTGAATTTTTTTCTTTCATTCCACACCATTACTTTCGCAGCCCCCTAACAAAAAGGAAATCAATTATGTCAGCATTCGTACAACCTATTGCACAAAAATTAAATATTAAATTACAGCAGGTAGCTGCCGTTATCAGCTTGTTGGAGGAAGGTGCAACGATTCCTTTTATTGCACGTTATCGTAAAGATAAAACCGGTGCATTGGATGAGGTGCAGATCCAGCAGATACAAGATGAGGCGAAATTTTTGAAAGAGTTTACCGAGCGAAAAACCTTCATTGAAAAGACGATTACAGAGCAGCAAAAAATGACAGCGGCTTTACAAGATAAAATCAATGGTGTTACTACCCTTGCTGAGTTGGAGGATATTTATCTGCCTTATAAACCCAAGCGGACTACAAAAGCGCAAACTGCGCGGGATAAAGGGTTGGAGCCATTGGCCAATTTATTGTTGGAGCAGCAGGAGATTGACCTGATTGCTATTGCTACAACTTATATTTCGGATAAGGTATTGGATTCAGACGCAGCACTTCAGGGGGCAAGGGATATTGTAGCGGAACTAATCAATGAGGATGCACAGGTAAGGGCGAAATTGCGGAAGTTGTTTGAAATGGAGGCCACCCTACAAAGCAAGGTGGTAGCGGAGAAGGAAATAGCGGGGATTAAATACAAGGATTATTTTGATTTTTCTGAACTAATCTCCAAAACGCCTTCCCACCGGATATTGGCGGTGTTGAGGGGATTCCTAGAAGGCTATTTACGGATCGCAATTGCACCCGATGAGCAAGCGGCAATTGAAATATTGGAATCGCTTTATGTTAAGGGCATGGGGGACTGTAGCGACCAGATTAGAAAAGCAGTCAAAGATGCTTACCGGAGATTGTTGCAACCCAGCTTAGAAACTGAATTCAGGACTAACCTGAAAACAAAGGCGGACGAGGATGCCATTAATGTGTTTGCAGAAAATTTACGCCAATTATTATTAAGCGCTCCTTTGGGAAGTAAGCGGATTTTAGCAATCGATCCGGGGTACCGTACGGGCTGTAAGGTGGTTTGTTTGGATGAAAAAGGGGATCTTCAAAAAACAGACTTGATCTTTCCACATGAACATAACAGAGTGGCGGCAGAAGAAATAAAAATTAAAAATTTGGTTCAGCAATATGGGATTGAAGTATTTGCCATTGGTGATGGAACTGCGGGAAGGGAAACAGATCAATTTATAAAAAGATTAAACCTTGGGTTGCCGGTGTTTTTGGTAAATGAAGATGGGGCTTCCATCTACTCTGCTTCAGAAATTGCCCGTGAGGAGTTTCCTACTGAAGACATTACTGTAAGAGGGGCAGTAAGTATTGGAAGAAGGCTAATGGACCCGTTGGCAGAACTGGTAAAATTGGATCCTAAAAGTATTGGTGTGGGCCAGTACCAGCATGATGTGAATCAGTTTCGACTCAAAGAGCGGCTCGACGCAACCGTTATTAGTTGTGTGAACAACGTAGGGGTGAATGTAAATACGGCTAGCAAACATTTATTGAGTTATGTGAGTGGAATTGGTGGCACATTGGCAGAAAATATTATTAAGTATCGCAATGAAATTGGGAAGTTCAGTAGTCGGAAGCAGTTGTTGAAAGTTCCTCGTTTGGGTGGCAAAGCTTTTGAGCAATGTGCAGGTTTTTTACGCATTCCGGAAGGGGATGAGCTGCTAGATCAAAGTGCGGTTCATCCAGAGGCCTATCCTTTGGTGGAAGCCATTGCAAAGGAATTGGGCGTAGCGGTAAAGGCCCTGATCGGCAAGGAGGAATTATTAAAAACGGTGGATGTAAAGAAATATGCTACGGAGCAAATTGGGGAATTGACCATTAGGGATATTTTGAATGAATTAAAAAAGCCAGGCTTGGATCCAAGGAGCGAGGCCCAGGTATTTGAATTTGCTAATATTTTCAGTATCGATGATGTTAGGGTAGGGATGGAAGTGCCGGGTGTAGTAACCAATATTACCCGGTTTGGAGCCTTTGTAGATATAGGGGTAAAGCAGGATGGCCTGGTGCATGTATCAGAGATTTCAACTACCTACATTACCGATCCCAATGAGGTTGTAAAGCTAAATCAACATGTAAAGGTGAAAGTGATGGAAGTGGATATCGTTAGAAAGCGCATTGCCCTATCCATGAAGCAACTGCAAGCGTCCTCTGGGAGTGGCCAGAGGCCCCCAATACAAAGGCCAAATAAGCAGCCAGCAAAAAACACTGAATTACCGATGAATGATGCGCTAGCAGCACTTAAGCAAAAGTTTGGCCGGTAGTTTTTTAGCGGATATTGATCGATACTGAAGAGGCTATATCAAATTGTTGAATATGCCAAGATTTTTTTATACCCAATTGCTGTTAATAATGTGTAAAAAGTCGGCCATTTTGATGCAATACAATATACGTAAAGGTTACAAAAGATATTAACAAATTGTGTTATTAACTTTTCCTCATTCAAATTGAAACGCTTAGTATTATTGTAATCGGTCTTGATTTTGGCGGTCATCTGAATGTAAATGAAGTTGGGAGATTAGGGGCTTGGTGGGTTACTATTTTTTTCTGACACCAATGGAGATTGACCACCAGCTTTAAGACGCGATAATTGAAAAGAAATTCTCGCAATCAAAATAGAAGCAAACGGCAGCATACTTGTAAAAAATATAGTAGCCGATGCATTGTTGAGATTGCGTTTAAATAAAAGACTAAAAAGAACCCCCATTATGTCGACTAACACTAGCACCGAATTACTATTAAGAGAAAACAAAGAGCGCTTTGTTTTATTGCCCATCAAATATCCCAAGGTTTGGGAAATGTATAAAAAGCATGAAGCCAGTTTTTGGACTGCTGAGGAAATTGATCTGAGCAGCGATCAAAAAGATTGGGATGCATTGAATGATGGAGAGCGTCATTTTATTTCTCATATATTGGCATTTTTTGCTGCTAGTGATGGAATCGTAAATGAAAACCTAGCGGTTAATTTTATGAGTGAGGTGCAACTGCCCGAAGCAAGGTGTTTTTATGGGTTTCAGATTATGATGGAAAATATTCATTCAGAGACTTATGCCTTGTTGATTGATAATTATATCAAGGATCCGAAAGAAAAAACGAGGTTATTTCATGCTATTGATACGGTGCCGGCGGTAAAGAAAAAAGCGGAATGGGCTTTGCGTTGGATCGACCAAGGTAATTTCGCTGAGCGCCTAGTGGCTTTTGCTGCAGTAGAGGGCATTTTCTTTAGTGGAAGTTTTTGCTCTATCTTCTGGATGAAAAAAAGAGGCCTTATGCCAGGATTGACATTCAGTAATGAATTGATCAGCCGGGACGAGGGCTTGCATTGTGAATTTGCCTGTTTATTGTATAGCATGCTAGAATCCAAGTTAACCAAAGAAGCAGTGTTTGAAATCATTGCGGATGCCGTTACCATTGAAAAAGAATTTGTAACCGAAGCCTTACCCGTAGCACTGATTGGTATGAACGCCAAACTAATGCAGCAGTATATTGAGTTCGTAGCTGACCGTTGGCTTGCTGAATTGGGATATCCCAAAATGTTCAATGCCTCCAACCCCTTCGATTTTATGGAAATGATTTCCCTGCAGGGCAAAACCAATTTCTTTGAAAAGAGGGTGGGAGACTACCAAAAGGCAGGCGTAATGGGCTCTAAGGAGTCTCAAGCCTTTTCCCTAGAAGAAGATTTTTAAAAGTAATTAACATCTGTGGAAATCATTTCAATGAATCTTTTCATTTTAATGGTTAGTTTTCCTTTTTGAAAGAAATATACCTAAGCAATCATAATCCTCGCTATATAAAGTTTAGAAATTTATGCACGTAATTAAAAGAAATGGCAGGACCGAATCAATCAAATTTGATAAAGTAACGGCCCGTATTGAAAAGTTGTCCTATAGTTTAAGTTCTTTGGTAAATCCCATCGATGTAGCAAAAAAAGTAATTGAAGGGATTTATGCAGGGGTACCTACTACAGAGTTGGATAACCTAGCTGCTGAAACAGCCGCTTCCTTAGCAACTAGACATCCTGATTATGCGATTCTCGCCTCTAGGATTGCTGTAAGTAACCTGCATAAAAATACCATCAAATCTTTTTCGGAAACGATGAAGAACTTGTACCTATATGTGGATAAGAAAAATGGCAAAAAAACACCTTTGATTGCAGATGATGTATGGCAGGTTATTGAGGAAAATGCTGAATTATTGGACAGTACCATTATTTATGATCGCGACTTTGCTTTTGATTATTTTGGTTTTAAAACGCTCGAAAAATCCTACCTGCTTAAAATAGATGGAAAAATAGTAGAACGTCCACAGCATATGTACATGCGTGTGGCATTGGGCATTCACAAAGCGGATATTGACAGTGTAATTAGCACTTATAATTTATTAAGTGAGCGCTGGTTTACCCATGCTACTCCTACCTTGTTTAATGCAGGTACTCCTAAGGCGCAAATGAGCAGCTGCTTTTTGCTTACTATGAAGGAAGACAGTATCGATGGTATTTATGATACCCTGAAGCAAACTGCAAAAATATCTCAAAGTGCCGGTGGTATCGGATTGGCAATTCACGACATTAGAGCTACTGGAAGTTATATTGGTGGCACTAACGGAACCAGCAATGGTATTGTGCCTATGTTGAGGGTG
>CANJDY010000176.1 GCA_947472635.1 Chitinophagaceae bacterium | reverse complement strand
TGGTAAACCTTGATCCAGTTTTGTTCGGGGTTTACATGGTGTACATGGTTGCAGGCAGATTGGCATTTTTTTAAGTTTTTGCATCTTGACAAATCAATTACCATAGCAAATTTCTTGCCCGCTATTCCTTTCCTTGCTTCCTCATTGATCACGGATGGCATGTGAGGGACGGGTTTTAGGAAAGCCTTATCCACTTCAATAATTTCTCCATCAACGGATAGTAGTTTTACTTTTTCACCCGATTCTGTAACAGTTTCTTCTGGGGTAAAGGGTGATTTTTTTGAATTACAAGCAACCGCAAGTGTAGTTAATAACCCGGCGGCTAAAAATTCTCTGCGTGATTTTTCTAGATTCATTTGATGAGTTTGATTATTCGGTATTCCTAATTTTTGATCCAATTTTGCAATTCCATATTGCTGATTTTTTTCTTTTTTTGAGGTAGCGACGCAATGTTAACCTCTACCAGCTTTCCATCCTGGGTAAGCATTTTAACCGTTTTGTTTTTTTTGCTAGGAAAAATAAATTTTACTGCAGAAAAAACAACAGCACTTGCAACACCCCATATAATAAATTTTCGACGATTTTGTCTTTTAACTTCGATATTCATGACTGGCTAATTTAATAATTGAAATGGCTGTCTGTATTTTAATAACCACAAGTTAGTTTTGGAGATAATTATTTTTGGTGACCCATATCAAATATTCCTATGAGATGAATCACATGGTAGTTTTGCATGCGTGTATTTTTTTGATACGATTTATTACGGAAATGAGTAGTTTATTTTTAAATTTCAAGTCCGGCAAACTTGCCAGACTTGTATTCACCAGTCCTCATCAGAAAAATCATTTTTTTAGTGTACGCATATAATTAATAGTGTTCCAGATATCTTCTGCTTCTGGTAACTTCTTTTTAAAACTGGGCATATCACTCCTTCCTTCTGATATTTTGTAAAATAGTGATCCATCGGATTGCTGCTGGGTGGAAGGTAAATTGAAATTCCCTGGTTCAGTTTTCAACTGTTCCGCTTTTGGGCCATCACCCAAACCTGATTTTCCATGGCAGCTCTGACAATGTTTTCCCCATAATTCCTTTCCCTCTTTTAGTGAACCAGCATCTGATTTTAATGGGTTAGCCATTTTTGTGAATTTATCAGGAGCCACCCATGGAGCTTTTGGTTGTTGTAGGGTTACAAAGGCAGTACTGGTAATTAAAATAATACTAACTGTAGTGAATAGTGTTGTCTTCATTTTTTCGATTTTTGATGATTTAAAATTTTTCTGATTTGGTATTAAATTTATTTCAGTTTACGTTTAAAAATTCCAAAGTCTAGTTATATTGAATCCAATGGCAAATTGACCTTCCGTTAAATCATTTTGATTAAAAAAGGCGTTGCTTTGGGGAATGATGTTGTGATAATTTCCTGCAAATACCTGAAACGCATGGGCACTAGTAACAAACTCCAATCCGAAACTAATGTTAGGGTGAGGGTTATTCATTGGATGCTGTGTGAGTGGCTGGTCGTAGTTAATCATCAAATTTGTTTTAGGGGTCATTTTATACCTTCCCATAAAAGCAACTGCAAAATGATCATTGTTCATTTTGGCTTGAATTTTTCCATCTGTGTCTAAAAAGCCTTCTATATTATTGAAGTGAGCAATACTGGGCGCAATTTGTACAGAGAATTTATCGGAAATTTTTCGTGCAATGAGTAGTTGGTGAAAATAGGAAATTCTATCTCCGTTTGTTACAAAATTTTCTTTTCCTCTCGTGTCGATTACAATATTGCTAAACCAGCTAATACTGATTGGAAAGCCTCCAGTTTTATTTTGTTTTACTATTGCGTATTTTCCATTGATATCCCATTGTAATCGGTCCTTGGTAAATCCTGCACCTAACTGAAATTTATCCATTACTACATAACTGAGTCCGATTCGAATATTAGAAGGAGCATAGATGCCATAGAGGTCTTTGTACCCTTTCGTTACATTTCCAAATCTGTGTTGAATATCCATTTCAAAAGTTCCTTTAATTGGCACCATTACACTTTGATTGTCTTGAATCCAATTGCTTTCGAAGGTGTTTTTAATAGCTTTCTTTTTTACAATAGGAGCTGTCGATATGCTATCTGTATTGACTGTTACCTGTGCTACTAAATTTATATTTATCATTATAAGTAAGCAAATTGCTAAACCGCTTATGGCAAGGGGAGAATATTCTTTTTTCTTTTCCATGAGTTATATTTTTGTTTAATCAAATCTGGTGGTTACCAGATTTTCTTGATAAATAGTTGATTTGTTATCAATTTTTTTGGAGCAATTGGGTTAATTGTTTTTTGCACCTTGTTTAACCCAGGCCAATACCAATTGGTTGATATTGGATGGATTAGAGGCTGACCCAACGGGCATAGCCGTATTTTTTTTACCGGTCATCCAAAGGTATAGTTCACTTTTTTCTGGATTGGTTATGTCAACATAGTTCCCATTGATTAATGTGTTATAAGCCTTGTCGGCAGATAGGTCTGGCTTAATTCCACCGTTGCTATGGCAGCCGCTAACACTGCAACTCTTACTGAATATGGGAATAATTTCATTACTGATGCTTACTGTTGTTGTAACTTCTTCACCTAAATTCTGAATCACCAATGTTTTTACTTTATAACATCCTGTTATTAAATACATTCCTGTAGTAACCAGTAGTAATGCTATCGCTATTATTTTCTTTGACATGATCTTTTTTTTATTATTTAAAAGAACAGCTACTGGCTATTTTTGGAACTTGAGCAGTAAATTAGGTTTGATACCATGTTGGTAGTTTGATTTATTAAAAATCCCTATTCCAAATGGTTGGTCTTTGAAATTAGAAAAGTCAACATCTTGTCTGTAGGCATCTCCAGTTTTCAATGCACGTTTAATTTCCACTATCCAACCTGTACCTGTATAAACGGCTGAGCAGGTAATTTCAGCTCTCCCACCAATGAGTGGAACTGCGATAAATGATGGGATTGAATTTTTTGCTGTAGGCCCAGTAATGGCATCACCCGTTCTTTGGTAATCTGCTCCAGGAGTTAGTGATGTTCCATCACTTAAAGTCAATATTCCGGCTGAATTTACTGCGGTAACTTTTTTGGCTTTGCCACTAGTTGTATCTGAAATCAAAATAAAATTAGTGCTTGCAGTATTGGGGATAACCCATATCGGAACTGCCACACTGATTCCATTTCCATCCAATTTTAAATTTTGAGAGTTAGCCACTTCACCTTGTGTAGGGGATACTGTATAATTTGGGCGATACGGCCAGGTTGTAGATTTTGTACCATCTGGTACAATTCCATCCACGTGTCTTCCATTGGCATTGCCTCCTGTTAAGTTGGTGATGGCCTGCCCGCCCGCATAGTCTTGATAGTTATCATCCATTTGAGTTAAGCTGGCATCCTTACTTATGAAACCCAATCTTCCCCACCACATATCAATTTTTTCGTTTGAACCATTTGTGTAGTGATTGGCACTTTCCTTGTTTGAATTCATAACAGCGGCCGTGGCAGTTGGTGTTGGGGTAAGTACAGCTGCATAATCTAAATATGGGGTAAATACATGGCAGCTGGAATAACATGTTTGAGAAGTGAATTTTGGCGTTGAGTTGTCAACATTAAATAGTAGCGCAAATTTGTCTTCTCCAAAGCAATCTCTTATAAGTGCGCCATTTGCATCGAATGTTTTATTGGAGGGCTCTTTTTGCCAGCCCGTTTTACCGGTAATATTCATTGCAGGGTTAAAATACCAGGGTGCAACATTGGCACTTTGTGTCGCATCTGCATATTCTGCTAAAAAATAAATATTCTGGTCATCATACATAGAGCGAAGGTGAACCGGATATTGCTCTCCAATAAATCCGGAAAACAAACCATTACCTGCATCTGGCACCACCGGTATCACAGAAAGGTTAGTTGCTTTTTCCCATAAGGCATCTACAGTGCCATCAATGGTAGGAGGTGCAGTCGTCTTGAGTGATAATAAATCAGTTGAATTTATAGCGGTAGCGCTTGCTCCTAAAATTTGATCATTTTTCGTACATCCTATCCAGTAACCTGCAAATAAGATAAAGGAGGTCATAACCCAGAGGTATTTTGATTGAAGCATTTTCATATAAATTATTTTTTGTGAACTAAATTTTTGGCGGTTAACGAATTCTTTTTTTAAAGTGTAAAACTAACTGAAGGGGGTATGGGTTTTACTGAGTTTTATCAATTGTCAATATGATTTAAATCACATTGCTATTTCCAAATCTTCCGATTATGATTCAACTCGAATATTGAAATGGATTTCTTAGAAGGTTAACTTCAATGAGTAAACGAAATTTATCCGGTATCATTGGGGCGTCTACCTGATGTTTTTTTATTTTTCCTCTGCTATGACTATTTATGGGGTTTTTCTATTTATTTATTTGATTCTTAAATAGTACTTTTTAGCAATTGCCTATCTTGATAAATTGATTCTTTTTTATTTTCAACGCCCGATGAAGCGTTTTAGCCTTATACAGGCTCTGTAGGTACTTCCAAAACGAGTTTTTACCCTTTTAGCATGTTATTTAAAAAATCAATTGTCAATTTTACAAATATTATTATATTTGTCTGACCATTATTCTGATATATTATGAATAACCAGTATGTTATAGGAGTTGATTTCGGAACAGATTCCGTTCGCTCCATTATTGTAAATGCCGCCAATGGAAATGAGGTTGCAGCGGCCGTATTCAATTATCCCCGTTGGAAGGATGGATTATATTGTGATGCTTCCCTCAATCAGTTTCGTCAGCACCCGCTTGATTATATTGAAGGACTTGAGCAAACTATTAAAAGTTGTTTGCAGCAGGCGGGATCCGCTGTAGCAGCCAATATCAAGGCCATCTCAGTAGATACGACGGGTTCAACTCCAATAGCTGTGGATGAAATGGGAACTCCGCTTTCGCTCTTGCCCGCTTTTGAAGAAAATCCCCATGCGATGTTTGTATTGTGGAAAGACCATACCGCAACAGGCGAAGCGGCAGAAATCAATGCCCATGCGAAAAAATTTGATACGAATTATTTACAGTTTGTGGGAGGGATCTATTCATCTGAATGGTATTGGGCCAAGTTACTTCGGATTTTGAGGGCAGATCCTCAGGTTACGGCGGCTATTTATTCATGGGTAGAGCATTGTGACTGGATTCCATTCCTGCTTTCCGGGGGCAATGATGCCAAACAACTCAAAAGGGGTGTTTGTAGTGCTGGCCATAAGGCCCTTTGGAGTGCTGAATTCGGTGGTTTACCTCCGGATGATTTTTTTTCATCCCTTGATCCTTTACTAAAGGGATTTACTGACAAATTATTTAAAAAAACCTATACTGCCGACCAGTCGGTGGGTAATTTATCACCTGAGTGGGCGCTTAGGTTGGGGCTTTCAACAGCTGTGGTAATTGGAGTGGGTGCCTTTGATGCGCATATGGGGGCTGTGGGCGGTCAAATAGAGCCCTACCATTTAAGTAAGGTAATGGGTACTTCAACCTGCGATATGCTAGTGGCTCCTATGAATGAAGTGGAGGGGAAATTGATCAAGGGTATTTGTGGGCAGGTACCCGGTTCCGTTATACCCGGTATGATGGGTATGGAAGCAGGGCAGTCTGCATTTGGAGATGCCTATGCCTGGTTTAAAAATATCCTGACCTGGCCCTTACAAAAAATAGTACCAAAATCAACCCTCATCGATGCGAATACTGCTGCCAGTTTATTAGAAGAAGCAGCTGACCAAATCATTTTTGAATTGGGGAAGCAGGCAGCGTTGATTGAACCAGACGAGCATAGCGAATTAGCACTGGACTGGTTTAACGGCCGTCGTACACCGGATGCCAACCAACTTTTAAAGGGAGCCCTTTCGGGCCTGAGCCTTGGAACAGATGCACCAAGAATATTCAGAGCTATTGCAGAGTCAACCTGTTTTGGTGCAAAAGCTATTGTAGATCGTTTTACTGAGCAGGGTGTTCCTGTAAAGGGATTGATTGGTATTGGAGGAGTA
>CANJDY010000175.1 GCA_947472635.1 Chitinophagaceae bacterium | reverse complement strand
TTTAAATATGATCAATGCAAAAAAGATTATAGAGAATGAAATCGAGGTACTTCAATCTAGGCCACTCATCGATAATGTTGTCAATAAATTACATTTATATGCACCCGTTTTTCAGGAAACTAAATTTAATTCCTTATCAGCTTACCAGGAAGCTCCTCTCACTATAGAGTCGTTTAATCCCGGTTTAGTTAAAAAGGTTAAGGAAAAATTGTATTTGAAATATAATTCCTTGAATGGGATTGTATTTATAAACAATCAGCCAATTGGGCCGATCAATGAATGGCTTACCACTACTTATGGAAAATTTAAATTTTCACCCAATGAGAAATACAACATATCCAATAACCAATACCCATATTATTTTAATCTTCTTGAAGTGAAAGAAGCAGCCGAAAATTTATTGGGAAATCTGAAAGTGACAGCTTCTAATAAATTGTCTAGTGTTATCAATTTAAGTTATAAGGATTATAAAACAAATTTGGCAGAAGATGTATTGAATGAACTCATTATAGCGTATAATAATGAAGCTATTACTGAAAAAAATGCACTAGCAAAAAAAACGCTCTCATTAATAGAGGAAAGGTTAAATATAGTGGGTGGGGATCTTTCTGCAATTGAACAAAAGATTCAGCAATACAAGGCTGGGAGTGAAGCAGTCGATATTAGTACCCAAGGTCAATTGTTTTTACAAAATGTAAGTGCAAATGATCAAAAATTAAGTGATGTTAATATGCAGTTGTCTGTAATTAATCAGCTAGAGAATCATATCCAGACTAATAATAGCAATGTGGGTATTTCGCCTTCCACGCTAGGTGTTAGTGATCCAACTTTGTCACAATTATTAAATAGTTTAAATATAGCTGAGTTGGAACGCGAAAAACTCAAAAAAACGGTTGCTGAAAATAATCCCTTACTGGTTTCTGTAACTGATCAAATCAATAAAATTAAGCCCAATATTATCGATAATATTCAAAGCCAACGTAATAATTTGGAGGCCAATAAAAAATATTTAGCTGCTACCAATAGTCGTTATAGCAACATGTTGCATTCCATTCCAGTTAAAGAAAGGCAGTTACTTGAAATTAGTAGGGATCAAAATATTAAAAGTGGAATATATTCCTTCTTACTTCAGAAAAGAGAGGAAAGTGAGTTGTCCTACGCTTCTAATTTATCAGATACTAGGGTTGTAAATTATGCACAATCCTCCAATTCCCCTGTTAGTCCCAATAAACTGATTATTCTTGCTGCAATTATTATTGCAACTTTTGGATTGCCTATTGCTTTAGTAAATACGATGGAGACATTTAGTCCAACTATTCTTTATCGGAATGAAATTGAAGCGCTCACTTCCATTCCAATCATTGGAGAATTGGGATATAATAAGTCAAAAAAACAGTTGTTGATTGAGGCTGGAAAACGAAGTTTTATTGCAGAAGAATTTAGAAAAATTCGATTTTCATTACAATACTTAGGTATTGACTCTACTCATAATAAAATATTGCTTACTTCCAGTATATCAGGTGAAGGAAAAAGTTTTATTTCGGCTAATCTGGCAATTAGTTTTTCATTAACTGGTAAAAAAGTAGCATTGGTAGATCTCGATTTGCACAATGCTTCGCTTGGAAAAATTTTTGCTAAAGATAAGGAACCAGGAGTGTGTGATTATTTGATGGGTAATAAAAGATTAGAAGAAATTATTAATCCAGTACTTAAATACGACAATTTATTTTTCATTTCCTCTGGTGGCATTCAACAAGATCCTTCTGAATTACTTGAAAATGGAATGATAGAAGAAATGATATCATTGTTAGGTAAACGCTTTGATGTATTGATTATTGACACTGCACCGATTGTATTGGTAACAGATGCCCATGTATTATCTGCTTGCTGTAATACTACCTTGTACGTTGTTAGACACAAGTTTACCCCTAAAATTCTTTTAAAAAGATTTGATGACAATAACGAAGTGAATCCGCTTACCAATCCTGCTATCATCTTTAATGGCGTTAAAAAAAGAGGTTATCTGTCTAACAATTCCGGTTATGGATATGGATACACTTATGGTGATAAATCAAAGTCCAGAATGCTAATTAAGAACAAAGCTGCCGTTTAATAATTTCCACTTAAAGCTATATTATTTAATTTCTGTCATCGCTGGGACTGAGATCGGCGAAGCCGTATTATTAAAATATCCTACATTGTTTTTTAATTTCCGGTCGCATTATTTGTGTTTTTAAAATAGTATTCAATTTTTAGTAAATTAGATGCCAAAAAATTACTTAATAGTCATTGTTGTATTGGTTTTGTCATTATTTATTATTCAGATGTTATTTACAAAATCTGACAAAAACAAAGTTTTTATTCATTTTATTTTATTTTTTTTTCCATTTCTTTCAATTGATCTTATTCCTAGTTTTGGTAGTTTTACAATTTTTGAGTTTTTGACAATATTTTTCTTTTTATTATTTTACAAGTCAAAACAGGAAAAAGTAACAAACAGTACTTTTTTTGTAGTAGTATTTTGTTTATTAACTTTCATTGTAATTATGGGAGCCTTTAATGCCTCAAGTTTGTCAAAGGATACTTGGGTTGCATTATTTCAATATTTTTCTATATTTGGTTTTGCAAAAATTTTGATAGATGAATGTGTTGAAAATACAATATTTTGCAAATCAATTATTAATACCTTAAAATTTGCCAGTATATTTTCATTGCTATTTTTACTTTGCCAGTTTGTATTTGGTGTTGAATTTTCATTTGAGAAATCTTTAAACAGCAATGTGTTGGTATTGGATGTAATTAGATATCCTAGTTATTTTCAAGATCCTCAAAAATATGCCCAGTTTCTTGCTGCTACCAGTTTTTTATTTTTGATAAAAGATAAGAATTCGAAACAGTTGCCTGTTACAAATTATATTTTTGTTTTTTTATCCTTTCTTGCCCTTCTTTTTACTGGAGGTAGAGCTGGATTAGGTGGTTGGTGCATTGGCTTATTTATTTTCATTCTGTTTGCCAATAATCATATTAAAGTATTTTCAATTATTACGATTCTTTCCATATTTATATTGGTGTATAATTATGCTGACAGTTTTGCTATGTTTAAAAGGTCGTCTGTGGAGGATGCCTACGATTTTAGATTGTCTATTTGGCAGGATGCTATTAAAATTTTTTTCAACCATCCTTTTTTAGGAATAGGTATCGGTAATTATGCAAATTATGTTTCTGTTCATAATCCAGATCAATTTTGGGTATCTGATAATCGAATTTCCTATTTTAGTCATCCAGAAAGTGGTTATCTTAAATTTTTGACTGAGTTTGGGATGATTGGATTTATATTGGTTATTAGTTTACTTCTTCTTCCAATTGTAAAAGCGCTCATTCATTTTAGATATAGTAAGGATATCAATATTATTTTACTTATTGCTGCTTTATCAAGTTGGATGGTTGGTTTTTATACTGTTTATTCTTTCGACGATGCTCGAATAAGAGTTTTAGTTATAACGCTTATCTGTTTACTAATGTCAAATTATCAAAAAGTTTTTTTGAAAGAAATATAAATTTCTTATCAATTTTGTCGGATAAAATTGTGATTATTTTAATGATCGGTTAAACATATTGTTGGGAATTTTCAATGAATTTATTTACTAAAATTTACTATAAATTTTGTTTTCAACAATGGAATATTGGTATTTCAAATTATTCAATTGATGATCTATTTCGAAATAAAAAAATTGATTCTCCTTTTACCTGGATGGATATTAATTCTAACTTTCGTTTTTTTGCAGATCCTTTTATTTTTAAATCTCCGGAAGGAAATATCAATTTAATATATGAAGATTTTGACTATAGTAATAATTACGGTAAAATATGTTTATCAACTTTCACTAGTCAATTTAAATATTTATCTTCTACTGAATTATTAGATACTAAAAGTCATTGTTCTTACCCTTATATTCATATCGATAATGATAGAGTAAGAGTTATTCCGGAGTCTGGCAAAAATGGCAATGTTTGCTGTTACGATTATGATTTTAATACTAATACTTTAGTTAATAAAATTAATATTATTAATAGCCAGCCATTGTTAGATTCTACTGTTTTATATTATAATAACAAGTATTGGTTATTTGCTACTAAAATTGGCAAGTGTAGCAATAGTCAGTTGTTAATTTTTTATTCTGATAATTTTGAAGGTCCATATACTCCTCATGTAAAAAATCCATTTAAAAATAATCTGGATGGGACTAGGCCAGCTGGTCATTTTATAAAATATGAAGGCGGAATTTATAGACCCACTCAAAATTCATCAGAGCGTTATGGTAAGTCAATTTCTTTTAATAAAATTTGCAGGTTGGATGAATATGATTTTATTGAGGAACTTTATTTTAAAATTAATCCCCCTTTAAATTCTAGTTTTTGTAAAGGTATTCATACTATTAATTTTTTAGATGATTATTTAGTTGTCGATGGTTTAAAAATTGTATTTTCTCCTTTACAAAAATGCAAGTTGTATTTTAATCTTGTATATAGCCGTTATATTACAAAGTTTAACTCAATTTTTCTTTTTTAATATTGACTGTTTTTATGAATGATTTTCTTAAATATTATTTAAAAAACAATTTTTTAACAATTAAAAAATATAATGAAATTGCTGAGTTATACGCATTAGGTTATGATAAGTTACTTTCCCTATACAATGATCTTTTTATTGATTTATTCAAATATGCCTACAAGTATTCTGTTTTTTATAAAAATCTGTATCAAAAGAATGGCATTTCAATGAATGATGTCAAAGACCTTTCAGATATACCAAAATTGCCCATTATAACTAAAACAGATGTTCGTAATAATAGTAATTTGATTAATCAAGGCTTTAGATTGTTTCAATCTATTGGTTATACAAGTGGAACTACGGGTTCACCATTAAATATTTACAGGTCCCCCTTTAATGTATTTACCGAACAGGCCTATTTAAGGAATTACCGATCAGAGTTGGGTTTTAATTTAGGTAGTCCCATGATTTCTATTAGGGGCGCGCTTGGTAAAAATGCTACTCATAAATTTAATAAATACTCCAATGTTTTGTATATTTCTAGTCAAAATATCAATTCTAATACTATTGTATTTTATTATGATTTAATTAAGAATTTTTCTCCTGTTGCTGTTGAAGCCTTTCCAAGTCTTTTATATAAATTTTGTTTCGAACTGAATAAAAAGGGTCTTACATTACATATTCCTCTTTCTTTTACCTCTTCTGAGACCCTCTACGGTTTCCAACGTGAATTTGTTGAATCATTTTTACATACTCATATTTATGACTGGTATGGAAATGGTGAAAGGACCATTTGTTTATCCCAGGATTATAATAACAAGTATTACCCACTCCCTTTGTACTCTATCAATGAATATTTTTCTTCTAATATTGTAACTACCGCTTTAACTAATAACGTTTTTCCATTAATTCGATATCAAGTGGATGATATTGTTCAATTAAATAATTCTGATTTTTTAAAAAATATCGTTTGCCCTGATATTGATTCTATACAAGGTCGTGCTGGTGTTAATATTGATTTAAAAGATGGAAGTAGTGTAGCTTGTATTGATCATTCTTTTAAAGGGATTTCATTTTTAGAAATGGCCCAGGTTCATCAATATTCCATTGATGCTCCATTGGAAATCAAATTGGTTGTATCTAAAGGTTTCAACAATTCTCATTTGAATACTTTCAAATCTAAATTTTCAAATATGGTTGGAATGGATACTGATTTTTTTATTACGTACTCAAAAATGGATGATCTCACTTATTCTATCAGCAATAAATTTAGTCTTGTTGTAAAACATTTTCAATAATTTTTGTTTCTTTATTTTTCCTATTTCTCTTTTGAAAAAATATAAAAAAGTTTTAATATTTGGCCCAATTGCACCTCCTGCAGGTGGTATTAGTATCCATATAGCCCGTTTGAAATATCTAATTCAAGATGATTTTTTGCTCGATTTTATTGATGAATCCAATATTATTAAAGAAGAATATTTTAGTATTAACAGTTTTAATCCCTTTGTTTATTTAAAAAAAATATTTTTAGCTGATATTTTATTTATTCAG
>CANJDY010000174.1 GCA_947472635.1 Chitinophagaceae bacterium | reverse complement strand
TGCCGAATACTACCATACTTTAGTTTGTCAATGGCAGGGATGGCATCCGAATTATTCCAGAAATCCAATCCGTTAACATCTCCGTAGTTAAACCACATACCAATATGGTGGGGATGATCGGTTCTCTCATTCGCTCGTGGAGCTAAGGGAAAACCTCGAGTGACGGTCACACCAGACGCTGTTAGAAGTGGAAACAATACAGGCTTATCGATCTTACTATCGAAAATATAAGCTGTAAAGAATTTGCCATTCACCAATACATCCACCTTTTGTTCAGCTGGCTTTTGTTCAAACTTTACTTGTTGCTGGGAGAATGTATTGGTGAAGAAGAATAACATACTGCCAAACAAGAAAATACTTTTTAAAAAATGCATCCTTTATTTTTAATAGCTGATTAAATAGAATAATTTTTAAATGGCTCAAAAGGTTTGCCCCCCACCATTATTTCCTGTGTTTTTTCGTCAAAGGTCACCTTACGACCTGTCAACACAGCTGCATTGGTCATGATGGTAGCAATGGAATGGCTATAGCCAGCTTCAACAGGAGCATTGGGCGTATTGCGACTACGAACACATTCCATCCAATTGCGTATATGGCTGGAAGTGAGCTTGTCGCCACCTGTATTTGCCGAGGCAATAACAGGTTCAACCACTGAAAGGCTCGACTCTGGTAATAAAAATGATTTAATACCCGCAGCAGCGGCATGTTTTTCAGTTAAACCTCCTAACGGAGAAACTTTATTGGTGTTGAGATTCAACTGGCCGCCATTTGAATAATAGATTTCAGTAGGACTTTCATTTCCATTATGCATACGGGATCCGAAAGTTACCTGAAAGCCAGTAGCAAGATCATTGGATGGGCCATAATCAAATGCGGCACTAATGGTATCCCAATTTTTTCTACCGTCTTTCCACATGTAAATTCCTCCATTGGCAACGACACTTCTTGGATGTTGCAAACCGCTAAACCAATGTACGGTATCAATTTGGTGGCTCATCCACTGACCAGGTAACCCGGAGGAATAAGGCCAGAACAATCTAAATTCCAAATATTTTTTGGCATCAAATGCTTCAAAAGGCCGGTTCATAATAAACCTTTTCCAATCCGTATCTTTTTCCATCAATTGTGCTACATCTTCTGGTCTGCGCCAACGCATCGGTTGATTCACATTCCAGGTTAATTCTACCATGGTAATGGCACCAAACTTGCCGGATTTGATATATTCTTCTGCCACATGGTAATTAGAGCCGCTTCTTCTTTGTGAACCAATCTGCACAATTTTATTAGACGCTTTAATTGCCTTAAAAGCCCTTCGGTTATCGTCCATCGTTTCAGCAAATGGCTTTTCGCAATACACGTCGCAACCTGCATTGACCGCTTCCATAGCATGCAAAGCATGCTGAAAATCGGCGGTGCTAACAAACACAGCATCCACTAATTTTTTAGCATACATCTCTTCATTATTTCTACAAGCCACTACATCGTTTTGCATTTTTTCTTTCCAAATAGCAGCGCCAGCTTCCCTTCTTTTGTTCCAAATATCAGATACCGCAACTACTTCGAAATTTAATTCCTTATAATGGTTCATAAAACAAGGAAGGTGCGTGCTTTTGTGTCGATCAGAAAATCCTACTACTCCAACCCTTACTCTATCATTGGCGCCAATGATACGGTTATAACTTTTGGCACTCAGCCCTAGTTGGGCTGCTATTACCCCAGCGCCAGCCAATGCTGATTTTTTAATAAAAAGACGGCGGTTATTTTTTTTCATAATGATTTGTTTTAATTTTAATTTAAGGTAAGGAAAAGAATAACAATACTTATTTTTTTATCTGAAAAATATGAAGCATTACTATAAATGTTTTTTTAGATAATCGATATAGATAGGCCAGTCAGAAGGCACCGTCCCATGTCCACCCGAATGCATATAATAGCCCAATGTGTTCAACATGGACGTATCTCCTGCTGGAGGCATTATATTGGAGGAGGGGCCATTTTTACCAAATAATTGGTATACCGGCTCCGCAGCAACAGCCGCAAGAAATTCACCCTTGGGATCAGACCAAAAATCTGTATCTCCTGTTTGCAATAACAACGCTCTTGGTGCCATCAATGCCACTAACATATGAGCATCTACTGGAGATAAATTAACATCCTTCGCATACTCATGCCAGTTAGGTGCAAATTGATAGAAATACCTTGAGGTATCCGACATGTGTTTAATATTTTCTCCGTAATCTCTTCTGCTGATTGCCGCCCCTCCTTCACCTGAGCAACTTGCAATCACCAATTTAAACCTTTCATCATGTGCACCAGCCCACAACACTGTTTTTCCAAGCCGAGATACGCCCTGCAAAGCAACCCGCTTTGAATCAATTTGCTGGTCGGTTTCAAAATAATCCATCGCCCGACTAAGCCCCCAAGCCCATGCAGAAATAGCTCCCCACTCGTCGGGTGCTGGTTCATTTTTTCCTGGCTTTAAATATGCCCCCCTAATTCCAAATTGAATACCAGTTTTAAAGTCTGGCTCTATATCACCGTAACACACTGTAGCAATGCCTATTCCCTGCTCAATAAAACGCTCTACATTTATTTTTCCAAAACTTCTCGAGCCGGATGCTGCCATTTTTTTTCCTTCCTTATTCCAAACATATCCTTGTTTAACTCCGGGATCATCTACGGCGCTTGAATTGGCAGAAAAATTTGCGATTAACAATAAAGGAGATGGTGTTTGAATTTTCGCAGGTAGGTAAATCAATACATCCATTGAAAGATGATTGGTATCCTTCGTGAAATAAACTGTCACCTGCTTACGTATTGCTTTGCCGCCAAAAACCAACGTGCCTGCATCAAAAACATGAAAGGTCATATCTGCTGGACGAGGGGGCATTTTCCCAAACTGATAGGACTCAAATAATTTAATTATTTCAGGGCGTCGCTTTGTAGACCAAGTAGAAGCGTTAGTAACTTTTTTCCCATTGTGAAGTGTTAGTACATCTGGTAGGATGTAATCCTTTACTAATTCCTCCTCATAATTAACTGGGAAGCCCGCAACTACCTTATTTAAATTTTCTTTTTGGCTATAACTATGATTTGCAATTACTAAAAACGAAGAAAGGAGTAAAAAAAATTTCATACAGCAGGAAGTATTTAAATGATGAACAGAATCTTTTTGGTAAAAAATTAAATTTTATCTAATCCCTATTTATAGCAGCCAAATCAACAGCTTTTTTCAAAAAGAAATTAATTATTCTCATAATTTTTGACTTACAATAACAATATAAATTAACTATCAAAGGGTATTTTCACCTGGCTCCAATTAAAAATGAGCGATCGAGTACAAATATTTTCTAATACTAATCAGATTTTCGCAGTATTCTCGACTTTTTAAACACTTTATTTACGCAATCGTTCCCGTTTTTAGCCCTATTTTGGCAAGTTAAAAAAAATGAGTGGCGAAATTCAGTTAAAATACGACCTTTATGAACAATGAAATTTGAACCGGTCACCATAAAAGATATTGGGAAGGCACTAGGCCTATCAACTTCTACAGTTTCGAGAGCCCTACGAGGTAGCTATGAAATTAGCTCAGAAACCAAAAAACAGGTGCTGGAATATGCTGAAAAGGTAAATTATCGGCCCAATCCGATTGCACTTAGTCTAAAGGAAAGAAGAAGCAGTTCCATTGGGGTGGTGGTTTGTGAAATTGCGAACAACTTTTTTTCTCAGGCAATTAATGGGATTGAATCAATCGCCTACAACAGAGGTTACCATGTTATTATTTCACAAAGCCATGAATCGTATGAACGGGAGGTGGTGAATGTACAACACCTTGCCTCAAGATCGGTGGATGGTTTACTGGTATCCCTTTCGAGTGAAACAACAGACCTTTCGCATTTTATCCAATTGCATGAAAAAGGCTTGCCGATTGTTTTTTTTGATCGTATAAGCAATGAAATAATCACCCACAGTGTAATTGCAGATAATTACAAGGCTGCCTATGATGCCACGGTACACCTCATCAATAATGGATATAAAAAAATTGCAAATCTAACTTCAGCACCACATTTATCCATTACCAAAGAAAGACTAGAGGGGTATAAAAATGCTTTGCTTGAAAACGGATTAGCCTTTGATGAAAAATATATAAAATACTGTAGTCATAGTGAAATGATTGTGGAGGAAATTGAAGAAACATTGCATGTTTTATTACAACTAAAACAGAAACCAGACGCCTTTCTTACAACAGGAGACCGAATAACCACAGCTACACTAAGTGCTTTAAAAAATCTTCACCAAAAAGTACCCGAAGATTTTGCACTGGTAGGTTTTTCAAACTCAAATATTCCCGAGTTACTCAACCCGATGCTAACAACTGTTCGATTACCGGCATTTGAAATGGGTCAGGTTGCAACTGAATTATTGATCAAGATGATAGAGAGCAAGCGCCCAGTTATTGAATTTGAAACAAGGGTTTTGCAATCTGAATTTACCGTAAGAGAATCATCCGTTGCCACCGCTAAAACTAAAAAAGCCTCCGCCTCAAAATAAATCCCCTGTTAGATAATTTTTGATAAGTTGTTTTTTGATCTAAGGCATACATTTTTAGCAGGCGTTTATTCATTGATTAAATACACCAACAAACTTCTAGCCCCGTGTGCGCCAATAACCAAGGATTGTTCGATATCAGCAGTTTTGGAGGGGCCCGCTAAAAAAACACCATACCCCTCTTTGAACACATCAATTTGCTGATACGCTTCATGCATGGTAGGTACTATATTTTTTGCATTCATGCAGATAACTAGGTGCTGACAAATGAAAGGCAATAAACGATTTTTCATTTGACTTTCGTACAACCAAACAGCGCCATTTTCAGCAACTCCAACTGTTGCCTCGATATAGGCTTGGTGAACAGACTCTAATACGCTTGCATTGGATGATAAATCAATCTCATTATTCACCTCCCCCAATAAAGGCAATGTATTTACTACATATTCTCCCTTATCCCTAGCGTTCTTTATTTCATCCCGAATAAGATTAATGTCAGCAATTTGAACAACCGTTCCGCCAATACTTACCAAGGTTTGAGTAAATTGCTCCAAAGCAGCAGCTGGTTCTGCCACCATTCGGTCAATTTCCATAACCGGTGAATCAATGAACAAAGGCTTGTTATTGGAAATCGCCGCTAATATTTTTTCTCTTGAACTCATTTTTTATTTTTTATGTACCAATCTCTGAAACTTTGTTTAGGTGCTTCGGGCATTTCCCGTTGCTTGTACCAGGGATTTAGCCTTTTATTATTGGTAACAAATGGAAAAACTTGCATTACCCAACGGCCTATTTTTCCTGCCACCCGATAAATGGAAGGATGCGATAATACAAATGCCATACCATTCATAGCCCATTTTTTTCCGGTAGCAGTATACCCTTCTGCAACCAATACCTGACGCCATTTATATAATTGTACATGAATATCAATCTTTACAGGACATACATTGCTACACGAACCACAAAGCGTAGACGCAAAAGGTAGGTCTGCATTTGCTTTCATATCCAAATTTGGATTTAAAATAGATCCAATAGGACCTGCTACTGCTGTATGGTAACTATGTCCACCGCTTCTTCTATATACGGGACAAGTATTGAAACAAGCAGCACAACGAATGCACTTTAGAGAATTTCTAAAATCGGGGCGGCCTAATTGTTTTGTTCTTCCATTGTCTACAATGATAACATGCATTTGCTGACCAGCCCTTGGTTGATGAAAATGACTGGAATAAGTAGTGATGGGTTGCCCTGTAGCGCTTCTTGCTAGCAAGCGTAAAAATACACCCAGATGCTCCGCAGTAGGAATAATTTTTTCAATACCCATGCAGGCGATGTGAACAGCTGCCGCATGAACCCCCATATCCGCATTGCCTTCATTGGTACAAACCACAAAACCGCCCGTTGATGCAATAGCGAAATTTACACCAGTAATTGCTAATTGAGAGTCAATAAATTTTCCCCGCAAATGCTGACGAGCAGCCTCCGTTAAATACTGCGGATCATTATTTCCTTTTTCAGTTCCTAGATGTTGATGAAATGTTTCACTTACATCCTGTTTTTTTAAATGAATAGCGGGCAATACAATATGGCTGGGCGGTTCATTTCTAAATTGAACAATTCGCTC
>CANJDY010000173.1 GCA_947472635.1 Chitinophagaceae bacterium | reverse complement strand
TGATGCCCGCCGCACTTCAGGTAATGCCAATGACCTACGCGGTAAAATTTTACGTATCCGAGTAAAAGCAGATGGAACTTATGAGATTCCAGAAGGGAACCTATATCCAAAAGGAACGGCTGGTACCCGTCCAGAAATCTATGTTCAGGGCAACCGGAATCCTTACCGCATTTCAATTGATCAGAAAAATAATTTCCTCTATTGGGGGGAAGTGGGACCAGATGCAGGCGTTGATAGTTTTGGAGTTAGAGGCCCTAGAGGGTATGATGAAATCAACCAAGCAAGGAAAGCTGGCTTCTTTGGCTGGCCGTTGTTTGTGGGCAATAATTACCCCTATCATGCGTACGACTATCAAACCGGCAAATCGGGCGATATATTTGACCCCGCAAAACCGCTCAATGCTTCTCACAATAATACAGGAGTACAACAATTGCCACCTGCACAACCTGCCTTTATTTGGTATCCTTATGCAGATTCCAAAGATTTCCCTCAAGTAGGAACCGGTGGACGAAATGCAATGGCAGGGCCAGTTTATTACACAGATATGTTTCCTTCCGAAACAAGAATGCCGGATTATTACAACAAAAAATTATTCGTATATGACTGGATTCGCGGCTGGATCAAAGCGGTAACCCTTTTACCAAACGGTGACTTCGACAAGATGGAGCCCTTTATGGAAAGCACTAAATTCAACTCCGTCATCGACATGGAAGTGGGACCGGATGGGAAATTATACATGCTAGAATATGGTAATGGCTGGTTTACCAAAAACTCGGATGCAGGACTTTCCAGGATTGATTTTAATCCCGGCAACCTTGCACCAAAAGTAAAAGATTTTGTGGTAGACAAGACTTCGGGAAGATTGCCGCTAACCATTACGGCTACTGTAAGTGCTATTGACCCCGAAAAAGACAAAATGAATTATGTATGGGATTTGGGGAATGGAGTAAAAAAACAAACAAGCGAGCCCCGTCTTCAATACACCTATGAAAAGCCAGGGGATTTCAATTTGTCTGTTGCCGTAAGTGACGACAATAATACAACCACTAGCAATCATGCTTCTCTTTACGCGGGCAATGAAGCTCCAGTAGTAAACATTAGCTTAAGCGGGAATCAAACTTTTTATTTTTTGAATAAGCCAGTAAATTATTCGGTAAGCATTACCGATAAGGATGAAAAAGATCCTATCAGTAATCTGAAGAATATTTTGATATCGGCCGACTACATTGAAGGTACAGATAAAGCGGGGGCATTGATGGGACACCAGGTGATGACAGAAGTATTGATTGGCAGAACACTCACCCAAACATTGGACTGTAAAGCTTGCCACAAACAAGAAGAAAAATCGGTAGGTCCCGCATTTGCAGAAGTTGCCAAGCGATACCTAAAAGACCCTGCTGCAGCTGAAAAACTGCAAAATAAAATAATCAAAGGAGGTGCAGGTGTATGGGGTGATGTGGCAATGCCAGCCCACCCGAATTTAAAGGAGGATGAAGCAAGGCAAATGATCGAATGGATTCAATCATTAGCTGTACCAGAACAAACCAAAAAATCGCTGCCAATCAATGGATCGGTTAATGCTACCTTGGGCAAGGAGCCAAAAGGTACAGGGAAGTTGGTTGTAAGGGCTACCTATATTGACAATGGAGCTTCCGGCATCAAACCACTACAGGGAAATGCTGCAGTGTCTTTAAGAAGCCCTACCATGAATTTTAAAGGCAAAAAAAATAACAACGGTTTTACCGAAATAAGAATTGAAAAAATGAATTTTGTATCGGTACCTGTTTCGGGTGGTTTCATTGGACAGGATGACATTGATCTTACCGGAGTAAGTTCAGCTGCTATTAAAATAGGATGGAACAAGGCTCCATTGTATGCTACCACTTTTGAAATACATTTAGATGCTCCGGATGGTAAAAAAATTGCCGAGATCATTTTAAAACCAGGTAGCAAGGGCGATATAAAATTACCCATTGGAGAAGGTACCTTATTGAAATTTGACATACCGACAGTAGATAAAAAACTTCACACGCTTTTCGTTGTTAGCAAACCCTTGAATGTTTCAGAGGTAGCTACCATTGCTTTGCAATCAATAGAATTTATTTCAAAATAAAATGGTGAATTTTGAATGGTGAATGGGCAATAATGCGCTATTCACCATTCACTATTCATTATTCACTTACCCACCCCCCCCATTGGATGAAAAAATTATTCTTATTTCTACTAAGTGCAACCTTTACTGCAAATGCTTTTTCTCAGCAACCAGTAAAAATTTCTGGAACTATTACAGATGCCTCCTCTCGAGGAATTGCTGGTGCTAGCGTTCGTTTATTAAATAGTTCCGTAGGTACTGTAACCGATCAAAAAGGATTTTTTACGCTACCCAGTGTAGATCCAGGTTCATTTACATTACAGATTTCAGCGAATGGATATGCTGACTATAGCCACTCACTTAATATTTCCAATGCTAGTATACCACTGAGCATCCAACTGCAACTTTCTCCTACAATGTTAGACCAGGTGGTAGTGACTGCCCAAAAAACTGAAGAACTTTTGCAGGAAATACCTGCAAGCATTACTGCCCTCTCTGCACGTCAAGTGGAAGAATATAGGTTATGGAATAATAAGGAACTTGCTGCAATCGTACCAAATTTTTATAGTGCCGATCCCGGGGATAGAAGAAATGTTTCCTCCTTAAGGGGTATTGCCACCACTTCTTACGATCCGGCAGTTGCCACCTATATTGATGGTGTAAACCAGTTTAGTCTAGATACTTATATTGCCCAATTATTTGATGTAGAGCGTATCGAAATACTAAGAGGGGCACAGGGTACACTTTATGGTAGAAATGCAACAGCTGGAGTTATCAATATTATCACCCGGCAGCCGGGCAATAAGGCCAGTGGCTTTGCTGAAATCACCAGTGGCAATACAGGCTTGCAAAGATATTCTGCCGGATTCCGTGCACCACTAATAAAAGAGAAGCTATATATTGGAATGGCCGCATTGTATGATCAATCCAATGGATTTTATACCAACCAATTCAATCATACTCCCTTTGACAAGCAAAATAGTTTTACTGGAAATTACTATTTGAAGTACCTGCCCACAAATAAGTGGAGCATCACTCTAAATGTAAAACATAATAATAACCGCAACAAGGGTGCCTTTCCGCTGGTATCAGGCATCGAAGATGCACTAAAGAATCCTTTTCAACTCAGTCAGGATGCAGTATCTAATATGACTGATAATATTTTTAACGCCTCTTTATCTGCTAATCACTTTGGGAAAAAAGTTAGCTTCAGCTCACAAACTGCCTATCAATCCAATTACCGTTTTTACGATAATCCGATGGATGCAGATTTTTCTCCGATTGATGGTATTACCCTAATCAACAATTATGGAAAGGACTGGAATAAGGTAAAAGTAATAACGCAGGAATTTAAATTTTCTTCTCCAGCGGCTTCAACATCCGCTTTCAAGTGGACAACAGGCGCCTACTTTTTTCACCAAGACAATCCTACCAAGCAAGCCATCCACTTTGGTAAAGATGCAGCGATGGTAGGATCTCCAGACAAAAACTTTTCACTCATTAACAGTGCCAAAGCTACCAGCGATGGGATTGCAGTATATGCTCAAGGTACTTATACCCTAACAAGCAAATTAAATTTGACGACAGGCATCCGCTACGACCGGGAAAAAAAGGAACAATCTATTCTTGGGCAGTACCAAATGGATCCAAACCCAAACCCAATATTTGATTTCCAGCCTGATACTTCTGCCAGTGCGGCCTTTCACTCAGTTTCACCCAAACTTTCGGTTAGTTATGCCGTATGCAACAACCATTTATTATTTGTGAATTATAGCAAGGGTTTTCGTGCGGGTGGTTTAACACCGCTATCATCGGACCCCTCACAGCCGGCTTTATTTGCTTACCAGCCCGAATACAGTCATAATTATGAAATAGGAATAAAAAACAATTTTTTTAATAATCGCTTAGTTTTGAACATTACTGCATTTTATTCTGCTGTAAATGATGCGCAAGTGCCTACCCTAGTTTTACCGGATGCCGTTACAATTACAAAAAACACGGGTAAGTTGACTAGCAAAGGAATAGAACTAGAATCCCATGCGTTGTTGAATGGTATTCAGTTGGATTACAATTTTGGATATACAGATGCCAGCTTTAACAATCTCAAACTGGCGCAATACGGAGCGGTTGCCGACCTCACCGGAAAAAAACAACTTTTCTCTCCGGACGTAACCTCCCTTTTGGCCGCCCAATACGGAGCTACCCTTTCGCAGAAGCATCAAATAAAAATAACTTTCAGGGGTGAGTGGAAGTATATAGGACAGCAATTTTTTGATTTGGCCAATACCGTTTCGCAACCTTCCTACAACTTGTTACATTCAAGTATTGGTATCAGTGTTCCAGGATGGTCATTAAAATTCTGGGGGCGTAATCTTGCCAATAACAATTATGTCAGTTACGGATATGATTTTGGTGCAGTAAGGCTAGGTGATCCAAAAACCTATGGTATTACACTGGGAGTAAAATTATAGGGAGATGACATCTCCCAAAACCGAGATGACATCTTTTTTTTAAGAGATGTCATCTCGGTTTTATAGTTTATCAAAGATTTTCTATCACCATCGCTGAGGCACCTCCGCCTCCATTGCAAATTCCTGCAGCCCCATAACGAGCGTTGTTTTGCTTCAACACGTTAATGAGCGTTACGATAATTCTTGCCCCACTACAACCCAATGGATGCCCCAGTGCTACCGCTCCTCCATTTACATTTACCCTTGAGGGATCTAGCTTCATCCGCCTACTATTTTCAATACCTACTACGGCAAAAGCTTCATTGAGCTCCCAATAGTTTATATCTTCCATTAGCAATCCTGCTTTTTGAACCGCTTTGGGTACCGCCAAAGATGGAGAGGTTGTAAACCATTCAGGCGCTTGCGCCGCGTCGGCATAACCCACTATTCGGGCAAGGGGTTTTAGCCCCAACTCATCCGCTTTTTCCTTACTCATTAGCAATACAGCCGCTGCACCATCATTCATAGTGGAAGCGTTGGCAGCAGTTACTGTTCCGTCTTTACTAAAAGCTCCTTTAAGATTTGGAATCTTATCAAAAGTAACATTGAAGGGCTCCTCATCTTTGCCAAATAGTATTGTCGTCCCATTTCGCTGGAATACTTCAACAGGAATAATTTCATTATCAAATCTACCTCCATTTACAGCCGCTTGTGAACGCTGGTAGCTTTCTATAGCGTAGGCGTCTTGCTGCTGTCGCGTGATACCACATGTGCTTGCACAAAGTTCAGCTGCATGGCCCATTGCTTTGCCATCATATATATCCGTTAGGCCATCTTTTACTAGTCCATCTATCATTTGCGTATTGCCGTACTTGTTACCCCAGCGCATGGAATCTGAATAAAAGGGTACATTGCTCATGCTCTCCATACCACCGGCTATTACAATATTCGCATCGCCTAGCTGGATACTTTGCGCTGCCAATGAGATGGATTTCATTCCGCTGGCACAAACTTTATTAATGGTGGTGCAATTCACCTGGTCGGATAAGCCGGCAAACTTGGCAGCCTGACGCGCAGGTGCCTGCCCAAGATTGGCTTGCATAACCGATCCCATCATTACATCCGTTACCAGTTCTGGGGCCATACCTACATTTTCCAGCAAACCCTTAATAGCAATGGCCCCCAACTGTGTAGCTGTAAAATTTTTTAAAGTGCCGCCAAAACTTCCAATAGGTGTTCTGCCCGCTGCTATAATGTATACTTCCATCATATTACTGCTTGGTTGAAAGGTTTAAATGGAATCATCTATACCGCTGAAAAAGATTTTTTCTTTTTTCGGGGCCTTATTACTGAGAAAGTAAAGTTAATCATTCTTCGACGAAGCGATCTATTGGTAGGGATAATTAATATTTGATAGGAACCCTCCCTCCTTTGGAATACTACCTATTACTTTTTACCCAAAATAATAAGGTAGCTCACCACCGCATTCAACCACTTATATAATTTTATCCCGCAATTAATTTTCAAACTGTAATTTTGAAAAATGCGTAAATCGCTCAACATACTTCAGAATTCAGTACGACTTACCCTTCAGGAATTGAGGGTAAATAAATTGCGTACCGCCCTCAGTCTT
>CANJDY010000172.1 GCA_947472635.1 Chitinophagaceae bacterium | reverse complement strand
TCTTTGAATAAATCCACTTCAACATTAATATCAATATTTAAAAAACCCTGAACAGATAAATTTGATTTTGCGGTGTTAATATCTATCATAATATGTATTAATATTTCTTTTATTTAAATTAATATACTACTACTAGGGCTGTTAATATGGGGAAAGAAATAAAATAGAAAATTTTTTTAATTAAAATATTTCTTTTATTAACCATTATTAACAACTAACTAACAAAAATAAAACAACCAATTTTAATGATTTATATACTAAAACAATCGGTTTAAAAATCATTTTTAAAAATTTATACACCCCGGTTGATAAATATATATGTTTATAAAAAAACAACCTGAATGAAAATAACCTATGTTAAATACAGAACGTATAACTAAGTTACTTTCAACAGAATTATCTTATTTCAAAAAAACTATAAAAATTTAACCCTAACTGTCCACGAAAAAAAAATATAAAAAAGAGGGTTATCCCCACAAATATAGAGATATTAACAAACGTGTGTTAATTTAGAAAAAAAAAACAGCGTGTAAAAAAAGAGAAAGATATATAGATAAAGCGGAAAAAAGAAAATAGGAATATAAAAGAGAAAAGATTTTTTTTAAAAAACTAATTAATAATGTAATGTTTTATGTAAACTAAAACAGGTTAAAAAATTTAAAAACAAGAATTAAACAAAGCGAGGTTTTAGAAATAAAACCCAAAGGTCCTTTCCAGAAACAAAAAAGATAATGGTGTTAATAATGTAAATCCTCGACGCATTAATAGATAATAATATTTAGAAGCGCCAAAACAACCGGGTTTAGTGTTTTTATATGTTATTTTACACTATTTTTGCCGTCCATTTTAATTTGGATAAATATGCAGATAATACAGAATATTCGCGAAAAAGGTGCGGCAATAGTAATTGTTGTAATTGCACTTAGTTTAATTGGTTTTATATTGATGGATGCAAAGCCCGGCAGAAACGGCAGTATTTTTGGCGGAAACCCTTCCACCAGTATAGGAAAAGTAAACGGGGAGGCTATTGAATACAAGGATTTTACCGATAAGGTAAAACAGGCAGAGGAGCAATATGGCGGCCGAATTAGTGGAACACAAATATATGAAGTTCGCCAATCGGTTTGGGATCAGCTAGTTGCAGAAAAAGTGTTGGTAAAAGAGTTTGAAAAACTTGGGCTTAGTTTTTCTCCTAAAGAAATGAGTAGTATTATGTTTAGTGCAGACGCCCCCTATGCTCTAAAACAAGCGTTTACCGATAAAGAATCGGGCCAATACAATATAAGTAAAGTTCAGGAGTGGTGGAAAACGGCCAAAAAATCGAAAGATGAGCAGCGGGCCGCAATAGAAAGTCAAATTATTGAGCCAATGAAACTACAAACGCTTTATAATAAATACAGCAGTATGATTGCGGCAAGCGCCTACTACCCAGCCTGGATGCAAAAAAGAGATATTGCCGAAACAAAGCAGTTTGCTAATATTAATTATGTCTCGGTTCCATATAATGTAATAAGCGATAGCGTTGTAAATGTATCGGACGATGAGATTGTGGATTATATATCTAAACGCTCTGGAGTTTATAAGCAGGACGGAGGAAGGTATATTAGCTATGTAACTTTTAGTGCAAACCCATCATCAACAGACTCTTTAAAATCAAAAGAATCGGTTTCTATACTAAAAAGCCAATTTTTAGCAGACACCAACGCGGTTAATTTTCTTGCTAGAAATATGAGCACAATGAAATATTATGATGGATATACGTTGAAATCAAAACTAGCAATGGCTCAAAAAGATTCTATCACTTCGTTGTCAACGGGCGGAGTGTTTGGACCCTACCTTGATGGAGGAGCTTATGTTTTAGCAAAAATGTTGGGAAGCAGACAAATGGCAGACAGTGTAAAATCAAGGACCATCCTTGTAAGTACGAAAGACCCACAAACCGGCCAACCGCTTATAGCAGACAGCGTAGCTAAAAAAAGAATAGACAGCATTGCCACAGCAATAAAAAGCGGAGCGGATTTTAATGCAATGGTTTTATTATACAGTGACGATAAAGGAAGTAAGGATAAAAAAGGGGAGTATGAATTTACGTCGACTCAATTTAGCAACCTTCCAAAGGAGTTTTCGGAAACAATTTTTTATGGCAGCACAGGAGATAAAAAAGTAGTGCACACTGATTTTGGTTGGCATTATATAGAAGTAATGAGTCAAAAGAATTTTGAACCTGCATATAAGGTAGCTTATATGGCAAAACAGGTTTTAGCAACAGACGAAACGGTAAATACCGCAAGCATGAAAGCAACAAAACTATCTGGCGAAAACAGGGATATTCAAGCTTATAATGCATATGTATCAAAAAATGGTATTCAAAAAATAGATATACCAGAAATGATTACCCAAAACGAATATAGGTTGGGCGGACTTCAAGACGCTAGGCAATTAATAAAATGGGCCTTCGAGGCAAAACAGGGAGATGTAAGCGAACCGTTTAGTATCGAAGACCAGTTTGTAGTAGCAGCGGTAAGCAAGATTCAACCAGAAGGTCTGCCAGATGCAAAAACAGCAAGGCCAGCAGTTGAGTTAACAATCCGCAATTTGAAAAAAGCAGCGCTAATTGCAGAAAAGTTATCAAAAGCAACCACCTTAGAAGCTTCTGCCGCTATTTATAAACAACCGGTAGGAACCGCCGGAGCAGACTCAACCCTAACATTTTCGTCACAAATTATAAATGGACTTGGAAATGAGCCCAAAGTAATTGGCGCTGCGTTTAACAAAGAGCTCCAGTCTAAAATATCTGAGCCAATTAGTGGTACAAACGGAGTGTATGTTATTAAAGTAAACAGTATTGGAAATATGCCTCCAGAACCCTCCGGAAACCTAGTAATGCAATCAGCCCAGCAAACAAAGGGGCTGTTACAACAGTTGTCGGGTTGGTTTGAGTCTTTAAAGAAAACAGCAGACATAAAAGACAACCGCAGTAAGCAATTTTAAGTAAAAAAGATTAATATTTGCCAGCCGGACCCTTGGGTTCGGCTGTTTTGTTTTAAACAGGTAAGTACTAAAAAGTACTTAAAAAAAAGCAAAAAACTAAGTAATTAGCGCAAACTGAGGATTTTGCTGCGTAATTATCACTAACAATTGCCCTATTGTGCTATATTTTTGAAAAAGAAAAGATTTTTTCGATTACACAAACAACAAATGATAATAGCGGTAGACCTTGGCGGAACAAATATAAGGGCGGCGTTAATAAAAGACGGAGAGATTAGCTCTTTGCGCCAGGAAGAGTTGTGTGAAAAGGACTCGCTTCAAAAAACGATTGATCAGCTGGTTGCCATTATTGCATCACTTATAAACGAGCAGGTAATCGCAATCGGAATTGGCGTTCCCTCGGTTGTTGATATAGAAAAAGGAATCGTGTATGATGTAATTAATATTCCCTCTTGGAAAAGGGTGGAATTAAAAAAAATATTAGAGGGGGCTCTACACTTACCGGTATTCATAAACAATGATGTGAATTGTTTTGCCCTTGGAGAACATCACCATGGTCAAGGAAAACAGTTTTCTTCATTTGTGGCACTGTCGATCGGAACGGGAATAGGCGCAGGAATTATTATTAACAACCATCTTTATTCTGGCAAAAACTGTGGTGCGGGTGAGGTTGGTTCATTGCCCTATTTAGATAAAAACTTTGAATTTTACACGAGCTCCTTGTTTTTTGAATCTAAGTCCACCACGCCTTTTTTGGCACACAAGGCAGCAGAAAGCGGAGATCAATTAGCGCTATCTCTTTGGGGCGAATTTGGATTTCACCTTGGAAACTGTATAAAAGCAATTGTTTATACTTACGACCCAGAGTCAATTATTTTAGGTGGCTCAATAGCGAAAGCGTTTAAGTTTTTTGAGGGTCCAATGAAAAAATCAATGGCCGATTTTCAGTTTCCTGAAACAATCAAATCATTAAAAGTTCTTCTTACAAATGTCGAAAATATTGCCCTGTTGGGTGCTGCAGCACTTGTTAAAAAGGCATAGCGCTTCAAAAACCAGCAAGCGACATTAGTGAACCAGCAAGAACATACAAAAAGGGGTACAATACCCATGTGCAATAACCCCTAAACATAGAATAGGCGTATAAATTAAAACACCGGACGCCCTTGGGCAAGTTTAGAAAACAGACAATATAATTTTAATTTAGTTTCTTTAAATTTCTTGTAATTTTAAATTATACTAGGCTAGAAAGACTATGCACAAAATAATTTTGCTGATTGATATCTCCGAAGAGTATGGCCAAAATCTAACCAAAGGGATTGTTAAATATTCAAAAGAACACGGGCCCTGGGTTTTTTGTAAAATGCCGCTTTTTTATCGCGAGACACACGGTGTGGAGGGAATCGTAAAATTTGCAAAAGAGTGGGGAGCAGACGGAATTGTTGCACATCTCGATAACGACCAAGATATAAAAATAATACTGGACGCGGGAATACAACTGATAGTTGAAGATTTTAAGGAACGGTTTGAAGGTATCTCAAATATTACCGGCGGATATTTTGAGGCCGGGCAAATGGGCGCCGAATATTTTATGAAGAAAGGGTTTAAAAATTTTGCCTTTTATGGATTTAAAAATATTGTTTGGTCGCGCGAGCGTTTTGAGGGGTTTCAAAATTATTTATTAGGCCAGGAATTTACCGTGCATCATTTTGATCAAGATCACCAGTCGGCACAAGCGCTTTGGTTTTACAAACCGTCTTTACTTAGCCAATGGCTTCAGTCCTTACCCAAACCAATTGCTATTATGGCCTGTGATGATGAAAGGGCTCAGCATATTACGGAGGCTTGTAAGCAAGCACAAATCTCTATTCCAGACCAAATAGCCGTGCTGGGCGTTGACAATGACCAGATGACCTGCAATTTATCCGACCCGCCTCTTTCTAGCATTAGCCTTGATACAGAAAAGGGTGGATACGAAGCGGCTAGATTAATGGACCAGCTCATTTCAAATAAAAAAACGGAGATACACAATATTCTTGTTAAGCCTACGCACATTATTACACGCCAGTCAACGGACATTACCTCTGCTAACGATCTCCACATTGCTAAAGCACTGAAGTTTATTCATCAAAATATTGACGAAAAAATTAACGTCACCGACGTGTTAAAAGAGGTACCGCTTTCGAGAAGGTCCTTGGAAAAAAGATTCTTTGATATCACAGGCCTCGCCGTGTACAAATATATTTATAATTTAAAAATTCAAAAGTTTGCAGAACGCCTATTAGAAACAGATAAAACCGTTTCAGAGATTTCAATGGAATCGGGTTTTGCCATGAGCAATAATATTTCCCGACAGTTTAAACAGGTGAAAGGTTGTACCCCATCGGAATATAGAAAAAAACACGGCCATCCAAAAACGTCAATAAGTGAATAGGGTTAAGTAGATCATTGTCGAAAAAAAGGATGTAAATCTATTATAAGTAAAAAAAGTGCATAAAATTTAAATTAAAATCTATGAATTCACGTAGGAATTTTTTGCGTAATACAGCCCTGATGACAGCGGCAACAGCAGTGCCAGGATCAAGGTTGGTTGCAGGAAAAAAGTCGGCAACAAAAATATCCCCGGACAACGTGGGAGGGTCACAGTATAAAAACACCTACATAAAAAACATTTTTGTAACAGAAAATGTTTTTAGAAATGCCAAACCGATAATAACCGCATCTCCTGGTTTTTTAGCGGCTAAAGAAACGCTTCCTGCTCCATTTTGGAAAGGAAACGATAATGCCATAGATATGTATTGGAAAACCTGGGAAATCGCGTTTAAAAATATAAAGAACCCAGCTGAAAAATCGGGCTTTATTAGCTCTTATATTGATACCGCCTATAATGGAAATATCTTTATGTGGGATTCTAATTTCATCACCATGTTTGCCCGATACGGTTCTAGGGCTTACCCTTTTCAGATAACCCTTGATAATTTTTATGCCAAACAACACCCCGACGGCTTTATTTGCAGAGAAATTTGGGGTGATACTGGCGAAGATTGTTTCCATCGATATGACCCAACTAGTACAGGCCCCAATGTCATTCCCTGGAGTGAAATGGAATACTTTCAGCATTTTGGAGATCTAGAAAGAGTGCACAAAGTGTTTCCGGTATTATGTGCTTATTACCAATGGTTAAAGCTGAACAGAACCTGGCAGGACGGATCTTATTGGTCAAGCGGCTGGGGAACAGGAATGGATAATCAACCAAGGGTTCAGAAAAACTACAACCCAATTTATTCCAATGGGCATATGACCTGGCTGGA
>CANJDY010000171.1 GCA_947472635.1 Chitinophagaceae bacterium | reverse complement strand
CTCACCCTATACTTTTTACAATAAAGATGCTAGTATTCGACGTTTGCAAAACCGCCAACAACAAAATGATCAATTTACCCATTCATTTAATAATACCCTTAGTACATCCCTTACTGAGATGGTTGGAAAAAATAAAATCCTGGAATTAAATTATGCCTATAGTAATAATCAAAGCGAGTCAGATCGCAAAACCTATGATTTCAATGCGTTAACAGGTAAGTTTGATAGCATTAATAAACCGCTCACCAATTATTTTGAAAACTCCTTTGTTGCCAGTCGAATTGGAACCAATTTTAGGGTAAAAAATGCAAAGTATGATTACCAATTAGGTGGGGCTGTTCAAGTTGCCTCTATGGACAATTTGAGTAATAGGGCCGTTACTGGAAAGGATAGTACCATGAAACAGCAATACATTAATTTCTTTCCCTCAGGCAGTTTTAATTATAATCTTGGAACAAGAAAAAGTCTTCGTTTTAATTACCGGGGTAGTACTCGAGCTCCCACTGTCACTCAGTTACAAGATGTACTCAATGTAAGTAATCAATTGAATTACCGTACTGGTAATCCCAATCTGAAACAGGAATTTAATAATGTCTTTAATTTTAGTTTTAACACTTTTAATGTTACCAATTTTGTTTATTTGAACACCAATATTACTGCAAATGTCACCAGTAATAAAATCGTAAATAGTATTGATTCTTTTAGCAATTCTATTTTGCTTACTAAGCCGGTGAATGTGGATGGAACTTATAATATTTCGTTTTCAGGAACCGTTGGAATACCCTTAAAAAAAGTAGCTTCTGGTAAACGAAGTCCAATGAATCTTAATTTAACTACCTCCCTGCGATTCAATCGAGATTTGAGTGTATTGTTTAAACAAAATAATTACAATTACACTAAGCAGATTAATCAACGGGTTAACTTTAATTATAACATACAAGATAAATTAGATGTAGGGGCTAGTGCCAATTTTACCTATAATGAAGCTACTTACACTGTTAATCAGCAATTGAGCAATAAATATTTTTCACATAATTATTCGCTAGACATCACTTACACTATATTGAAATTAGTTAATCTCTCCAACGATTTCGATTATTATATCAATAGCGGAAGAACGGATGGGTTTAATCAAAGTATTCCCATGTGGAATGTTAGTGCTTCTAAGTATCTTTTTAAAAAGAAGAATGGGGAGGTTAGGTTTAGCGTGTATGATATCATGAATCAAAATAAAAGTATTACCCGCAACATTGGTGATAATTACATTGAGGATGACTATACACAAGTATTAAGGCGCTTCTTTATGGTTAGTTTTATGTATAATTTGAATAAATTTGGCGGAAAAAAACCTACTGGGATGAGTGGTCAGCGAAGTATGCAGCCAAGGACTGATTTTGGTGGAAGCCGTTCAAAAGGAGGAAGAGGGAATGCAGGTTTTTAGATTGAATGCCTTTGCAGGATACTTCAGGATGGTAGTTCTTGATAAACACCTAATTTTATTTGAACTATACCATAATATATGAAACGCTATAAAATTATTGCAAGGTTACTTCTATTTTTTTGTTTTTTGTCCATTGGGATAACTACTGGGGCACAGGTTGTTTTGCCAGCCATATTTTCAAATAACATGATTTTGCAAAGGGGAAAACCCGTGCCTGTTTGGGGGAAAGCCGCAGTGGGTGAAAAAGTAACCGTTTCCTTTGCCAATCAGGTGAAAAAAGTAATTGCAGATAGTGAAGGCAATTGGCGCGTTAGTTTATGGGCAATGAAGGCTTCTTTTGATCCAAAAGAATTAGTTATCCAGGCATCGAATCGGATAGTTTTTAAAAATATACTCGTTGGAGACATATGGCTTTGCTCTGGTCAAAGTAATATGGAATACACATTTGACCGGAAATTAAAAAAACATGCTGCTCCAAAAAAAGGGATTGATGTTGCAGAAGAGGAATTGTCCAAATCGAAACCTGACGGCATTCGTTATATCTATGTAGAAAAAAATCTAAAAAAGATTCCTCTGTTACCAACGAATGGTTGGACCACCGGTGATGATACCACCGTTCGTTATGCATCAGCCATTGGCTATTTTTTCGCAAAAGAAATTTATGAAAATACCAACGTTCCCATTGGTATAATATCTTCTTCCTGGGGTGGTACTAGGATAGAACAATGGGTGCCTGAGTGGAGTTGGATTCAATCTGCTGTATTTAAGGATAGTGTATCAAGTCCAAATTTTACAATTGACGGTATGCATCCGGGCCAAATGTATAAGGGATTAATTGAGCCACTCATTCCTTTCGCAGTTAAAGGTGTGTTGTGGTACCAGGGCGAATCCAATTGTATGATTGAAGACCAGGTTACCTATCCCCACAAAATGGAACTGTTGGTCAATACTTGGCGAACGCTTTTTAAGGATAAAAATTTGCCTTTTTACTATGTACAAATATCACCTTACCTATATTCTTCCCGAAAGAGTATAAAACAACTCAGCAAGTTATTACTGCCATCTTTTTGGGAAGCACAAACCCAATCCCTTTCTTTGAAAAATACCGGAATGGCCGTTACCACCGACTTGGTCGACAATTTGAATGATATTCATCCTTCCTATAAATGGGAAGTTGCTCACCGTTTGGCTTTGATTGCATTAGCAAAAAACTATCAGCAGCATTCATTGGAATATTCAGGGCCAGTTTTTCAATCTGCTTTGATCAGCGAAAATAAACTCGAACTGAATTTTAGCCATATCGGCTCAGGCCTTGTGTCTAATGATCTTCAGCCACTTACTTGCTTTACCATTGCAGCTGATGACGGGATTTTTGTTTCAGCCGAGGCTACTATCTTGGGAAACAAAATCATTGTTTTCTCTCCGACGGTGCGTCACCCTAAATATGTTCGTTTTGCTTGGGATGAAAAATCTCAACCAAATTTATTTAATAAGGAGGGGCTTCCTGCTGTCCCTTTCAGAACAGATCATCTAAAAATTAATTAACCCCAATTTTTTATCATGAAGCCTAATTTTTTGTGTTTACTTTTTTTGTTCACTATTGGCCTACATGCGAATGCGCAGAAAAAAAATTTAGACTGGATAGCTAAGGTTGGGTCGAAAGTTTTTCCAACGGGCAAAAAAATCTATACGGTGCAGGCCAAAAGCGATACTGCACATGTGATAACGAGTACGATTCAAAAAACAATTGATGACTGTGCTAGAAATGGGGGAGGCATTGTGCATTTCAATCCTGGTATTTATGTAACCGGTGCGCTATTTATCAAATCGGGGGTGCAACTAGTTATTGACAAAGGGGTGGTAATATTGGGTTCTCAGGATTTTAATGACTATCCTGATATCGATACAAGAGTAGCCGGTATTGAGATGAAGTGGCCAGCCGCATTGATTAATATCATAGAGGTTACAAATGCAGCCCTTACGGGGAAAGGAGTTGTAAATGCAAGGGGTAAATTTTGCTGGGATAAATATTGGACCACTCGCAAAGCATATGATAAAAAGGGCTTGCGGTGGATAGTTGATTACGATGTAAAAAGGGTTAGAACGGTGTTGGTTCAAAATTCTTCCAATATTACCCTGCAGGGTCTAACGTTTAAGAATGCAGGATTTTGGACAGTGCAATTATTGTATTCCCATCATCTTACCGTAGATGGCCTCATTATTAAAAATAATGAGGATGGCAGTGGCCCCAGTACAGATGGCATAGATATAGATTCTTCTAGCTGGGTGTTGATTGAAAATTGTGATATAGATTGTAATGACGATAATTTTTGCTTGAAAGCAGGAAGAGATTGGGATGGATTAAGAGTGAACCGGCCAACAGAATATGTGGTGATTAGAAAATGCCTTGCTCGCAGAGGCGCTGGCTTGGTTACTTTAGGTAGCGAAACTTCAGGAGGAATTCGACATGTATTGGCTACTGATTTGACTGCAAAAAATACCGATAATGGGTTACGTATCAAGTCGGCTACAACCAGAGGTGGGGTGGTTGAGGATATTTATTTCCAAAATTCAATTTTGGATTCGGTAAAAAATATTTTTCAATTCAATCTAAACTGGTATCTTGCATATAGTTATTCAACACTGCCAGATGGATATACTTTTGATAATATACCAGCCCATTGGCGTTCTATGCTTCAAAAAGTAATGCCTGCAGAAAAAGGAATTCCACATGCAAAGAATTTTTATATAAGTAATATCAAAGCCACCAATGGTGAAAATGCCTTTGTTGCTAATGGGTTAACTCAGTCACTGATATCCAATTTTATATTTAGTAATTGTACCATAACCGCTGTTAACTATGGAACACTAGCGTTTACTAAAAATTGGAAGTTCACTAATCTCGTGTTTAGTTCTATCACCAAACAACCGGAGTCGAATAGTACAGACAGCAAGGAGCCTAACGAACGTTCAAAAAATTAATTTTATCATTTCAACTAGCTAACAATGAAAAATTTGAAAATATTTTTCTTTTTCGCCGTAATCTTACTTTTGTCTTTTACATTCAATACACACATTCCAGTATTATATATCATTGGAGACTCCACTGTTAAAAACGGGGATGGTAAAAAAAGTAATGAGCTGCAAGGTTGGGGCAGCTTTATAGATATTGCTTTTGACACTACTCGTATCATTGTTGAAAATCATGCCATTGGAGGAAGAAGCAGTCGTACATTTTTGACTGAAGGAAGATGGGATAAAATAATGGCAACGCTTGAAAAAGGAGATTATGTGATTATGCAGTTTGGGCATAATGATAGTGGTCCGTTAGCTGATACAGCAAGGGCAAGAGGTACATTAAAGGGAGTTGGCATGGATAGTACAGAAGTGTATAATCCCATTTTAAAGCGCCAGGAAGTGGTGCATTCTTTTGGTTGGTATATGCGTAAGTATTGCGAAGATGCAAAGTCAAAAGGTGCTATACCTATTATTTGTTCGCCCATTCCACGCAATGATTGGAAAGAGGGGAAGGTAATTCGTAGTAATACAGGCTACGGCTTGTGGGCGAATCAAGTAGCAGAAGGATCTGGTTCAGCATTTATCGATCTCAATAATCTTTTGGGGGTTGAATATGAAAAATTAGGTATTGCAAAGACGAGTTCCTTTTTTCCTAAAGAACATACACATACCAATAAGGAAGGGGCTTTGTTTAATGCTTCCATTGTTGTACAAGGAATTAAAAATTTAAAAAACTGTTCGCTTAAAAAGTTCCTGTTGTAATTAGGAAACTAAAACCAATCGATCCAACTATATTAAAATTTTATCATGTCGATTTTTGTAAAAATTACCCCCTTTATTTTTTCATTATTATTAGTGAATAATCTTAGGTCACAGCCAATTAATAGAAAGCAATTGGTACAGCGTCATACCATTGAAGTTTTTACTATGGACTCCCTTTCCTCCCTGTCTGTAGGAAATGGAAAATTTGCTTTTACGGTAGACGCAACAGGGCTACAATCTTTTCCTGACGGCTATTCCAAGGGAGTGCCTTTGGGTACTCAAAGTGAATGGGGATGGCATAGCTTCCCTAATATTAATCACTACAAACCGGAGGAAGCATTAAAAACCTACCATCTTAATGGTAGGGATATCCAATATGCGGTTCAATGGAATCAACCTGAGCTTAATAAAAATTCCTCCAATTATTTTAGAGAAAACTTGCACCGATTACAGTTGGGGAATATCGGTTTAGAAATTATTAAAAGTAATGGTCAACTTTTTACGGCAGCGGATGTAAAAAATATTCACCAAACACTTAATATGTGGACAGGTGAAATTCATTCGAGGTTCATAGTTGAAAATAATCCAGTTGAGGTGATTACATTCTGTCACCAGTTTCAGGATGTGATTGCCATGAAAATCATTTCACCATTGATATTGGAAAAAAGATTATCCGTTCGTTTACGACTTCCTTTTCCAACTGGAAACTGGTCGGACGTTGGAAATAATTGGACAAATGACACTAAGCATCAGTCTAATATTATTGTAAATAGACCTGGCAATGCCATCATAAGACATTCACTTGATACCACCCAGTATTTTGTAAACGCAAAATGGCAAGGCAAGGCTGCCATAACGGAGAAGGCAGCACATTATTTTATCGTCACTCCTTCTTCTAATAATCTTTTTGAAATGACGGTTCGTTTCGATGAAAATAATAGTAAGGAAGCAATACCAGGATTTATGGCTACCAAACAAAATAATCTTCGGCAGTGGGCATCTTTTTGGCAATCTGGAGGAGCTATTGATTTTTCAGGCAGTACCGATAAGCGTGCCCATGAATTGGAAAGAAGAATCGTGTT
>CANJDY010000170.1 GCA_947472635.1 Chitinophagaceae bacterium | reverse complement strand
GCTCCGGAGGAGTAACCTATTGATAGCAACCAACAAAATAAAAATTTGATCCATAAGAACAACCTATTCTACCGACTCCTTACCTATATATTCAATACACATCCAAATGGGTTACCCCGATGGGGTAATTTTCATTACGAATCATTCTACCAATAGATTGCACCGCTGGTGCAAGAATAAAGAACAAATTAAATGGGCAATGGGCAAAGTTTCATTGTGCACATTCGATCATTCCCAGCAACGTCTCCATAGCGGAGCCCTTGCTTCATCACAACACCTCCATGGGACGTTGCGTCGATACAATGAATAATTTATTGAATTGCAAGTGGAGTGTTATTCGACGCAATGTCCTCGAGAAAAGGAATTGAATTCAGCGGCTATGCCCGGGAGACATTGCTAGGAATCAAAGGTGAGGGGGCAATGGCCATTAAAAAAGCTGCAATATAAATTGCAGCTTTTTTTGTGCCTTGGATGGCTATATTATTTTACTGCTAACGAAAAGCGTTCCGCTATTTTAGTCCAGTTTACTACATTCCAAAAAGCAGCTAAATAATCTGCCCGCCTGTTCTGGTATTTTAGGTAATACGCATGTTCCCAAACGTCGCATCCTAAAATAGGACTACCCTTTACTTCAGCAACATCCATCAATGGATTATCTTGATTGGGGGTAGAAGAAATCTCTAGCTTGCCATCTTTAACGATTAGCCAAGCCCAGCCGCTACCAAATCTGGTTAAACCCGCTGCTGCAAATTTTTCTTTAAATGCGTCAAATGACCCAAATGCTGCAGTAATGGCTGCGGCTAATTCTCCGGAAGGAATACCCCCTGCATTGGGAGCAAGGCTTTCCCAAAAGAAACTATGGTTCCAATGACCACCGCCATTGTTACGAACTGCAGGGCTAATGGTTCCTGCCACTGCTACCAATTCTTCTATGGTTTTGCCTTCGTTTGGAGTGCCGGCAATTGCCTTATTCAGGTTGTCCACATAAGCTTGGTGGTGTTTACCATGGTGAATTTGCATGGTCAGTGTGTCAATATGAGGCTCTAATGCATCATGTGCGAAAGGAAGTGCCGGTAAAGTAAATGCCATAGTAATAGTATTTATTGGTTGAAAATGAATTTGAGTGAATTAAGATGCAAATTTAGTAAGGATATGGCTAGTTGTCAAATTCAAAGGCACTTCATTTTTACGAGAAAGGATATAAAATATTGAATACGAATAACTTTTGGGAGTTCTTCAACGTCTTGCCTTAAAAAAATCCTTCATCAACTGCGCAGCGTCTTCCGCTAATAGACCTCCCAGTAGCTCCGTCTTTGGGTGAAAAGGTGAACAGTTGCCTGCAACCCTTTTATAGCCATTTTTGTCATCTTCGGCTCCATATACAACTCGACCTATCTTACTCCAATAGAGTGCTCCACTGCACATCAGACAAGGCTGTAGCGTGACATATAGCACCGCTTCGGGTAAATACTTGCTACCTAAAAAATTAAAGGCTGCCGTCAATGCAATGATTTCAGCGTGGGCTGTACTATCCGTCAATTTCTCTACCTGGTTGTAACCCCTTCCAATCACTCGGTCATTCATTACAATGATGGCCCCCACCGGCACTTCCCCTTCGGAAAAAGCCCGTTTTGCCTCCTGCAAAGCCAGTCGCATATATTGCTCATCTGCCATACAAATTCATTTTACTAACTTGCTGCAAATTTAGTGCTATGACAGATAGGAATCATTTATTATCCATGCGGACTTATTTTGAAACAGGTGAAACAAAATCGGTTGAATTCAGAAAAGCGCAACTTACACGGCTTAAGCAAGCTGTTATTGATCATGGCGACCAACTACAAGAAGCCTTGTACACAGATCTTAAAAAAAGCCCAGAAGAAAGCTGGGTAACAGAGACTGGCTTTTTACTATCTGAAATCAGCAATGCCATTAATAATTTAGGCAAATGGATGAAGCCAAAAAGGGTGGGCACCAACCTACTAAACCTCCCCTCAAAAAGCTATGTGATGACAGAACCGCTTGGAGTAGTTCTAATCATCGGGCCATGGAACTATCCTCTTCAATTATTATTTACTCCATTGACAGGTGCTATCGCAGCAGGCAATTGTGTAGTGCTTAAGCCATCTGAATTTGCACCAGCAACGGCAACTATAATGAAAAAAATAATTGACGCTACTTTCGAGAAAAAATATGTGCAATTTGTCGAGGGAGAAGGAGCTGTAGTAATTCCTTCTATGATGAACAATTTCGTATTTGACCATGTTTTTTATACAGGTAGTACTACGGTTGGGAAAATTATTTATCAAATGGCCGCCGCCAATTTAATTCCGGTAACATTAGAGTTGGGTGGTAAAAGTCCCTGCATAGTGGAAGCGGATGCCAATATAACGGTAACAGCTAATCGCATTGCAATGACAAAATTTTCCAATGCAGGGCAGATGTGCGTAGCACCCGATTATTTACTAGTGCACGAATCTGTAAAAGAAAAACTGATCGCAGCATTTAAAAAATCGATGAATACATTTTTTGGATCAGATGCTTCCCTAAGCTATGATTACGGTCGGATCATCAATGAACAGCAATTTGACCGCTTATCTTCCTATCTACAGCAAGGAAATATATTGATTGGAGGAAATACCAATCGGGAGCAATTATACATTGAGCCAACAATAATGGACCAGGTATCGCTAGCAGCACCTGTAATGAAAGAGGAAATATTTGGACCGATATTACCCATCCTCACATTTTCCAACCGGGAAGAAGCAAAAGCCATTATTGCCCAACATAAAAATCCACTAGCCTTCTACGTTTTTACTTCCAGCAGCAAAAAAGAGGCCGCATGGATTGATGAAATACCTTTTGGGGGAGGTTGTGTAAACAATGCAGCACTTCATTTAACCAATCACCGATTGCCATTTGGAGGACGCGGATTTAGTGGTAGCGGAAAATACCATGGAAAGTTTTCATTCGAAACATTCAGTCATCAAAAATCAGTGATGAAAACGCCCACTTGGCTTGATCCAGCTGTGAAATACCCTCCATTTAAGGGAAAATTGAAATTATTTAAATGGCTCATAAAATAATTACCAGATGATTTCTAATAACAAACAACCTTTGTTAAAATGGACCGCTGCAAGTTGCTTGCTATTGTTTTTGGGTTGCTCCGTTCATATTTTCAATGCAAATAAAAATTCAAACAATATGACTAGCCGTCAAAAAATATTAAAAGCAGCCTATCCAGCCATGATGTGGTTTACCAAACTAACTGGCGTTAATTCGAAGTCTATTTCAAATAAGGGAATTACCCCAGCAGAATCGTTCTATAGTATACCTGCCACATTGAATGATGGAACTACTTTCGACCTAAATCAATATAAAGGAAAAAAGATATTGCTGGTCAATACCGCCTCCGATTGTGGCTATACCGGCCAGTACGAGCAGTTGGAAAAACTATTTCAAGAACACCGAGAAAAATTGGTAATCCTTGGGTTTCCAGCAAATGACTTTAAAGGGCAAGAGAAAGGAACCGATATTGCCATTGCAAATTTTTGCAAATTGAATTACGGCGTTAGTTTTCCACTTTTCAAAAAAAGCAAGGTAATCTTTGGGGCTGATCAGAATGAAATTTTTAAATGGCTTTCCCAAAAAGAAAAAAATGGATGGAATGAACAGGCACCATCCTGGAATTTTTGTAAATACTTAGTAGATGAGCAAGGACGGCTCACGCACTTTTTTGCTTCGTCTGTAGAACCCATGAGTACTGAGGTGTTGCAGGCAATTAACCAATGATGTACCTATGCAAATGGGCATAAAAATAGCTACCTCGGGATATTATTGAGGTAGCTATTTTTAATTTTTATTATCCCTTACTTACTTTAATGAGGCAATTTCTCTCTAAAATAGCCGTATACCCAGGTGCCTGCTACGGCACTTGCCAACACCACTAATACTACCAGTGCCCCTGTACCTATTTGTGCAAATAAAGGACCGGGGCATGCGCCGGTTAATGCCCAACCCATGCCAAAAAGCAATCCGCCGTAAACCTGTCCCTTATTGAATTTTTTAGGATAAAAAGCAATGGCTTCGCCATGAATTGTTTTAATTGAAAACTTTTTTATCATCCAAACGGAGAGCATTCCCACCACCACAGCTGTGCCAATTACCCCAAACATATGAAAGCTTTGCAGACGAAACATTTCCTGAATTCTGAACCAGGATATGATCTCGGCTTTTACAAAAACAATTCCAAATATTATTCCGATAACAACGTATTTAAAATTATACCACCATGGGTGCTGTTGTTGAGAGTCATTGATACACATGGCATCAAGCGAACGAATTTCAAAATCCATATCATCGTTCACTAAATTAACCAAGGGCGCTTTTTTGCTTATTTCAGGAATTATTTTTTCTTGAGACATATTACAATTTTTAAAAGTGGTTGCGTTACAAACGCAGGATGAAGGGTAAAATAAGATTGGCCATAATAAATCCTCCTGCCATAAAACAACAGGTTGCAATGAATGAAGGAAGCTGTAAATTACTTAAGCCCATAATAGAATGTCCGCTGGTACAGCCCCCTGCATAACGGGTGCCAAATCCCACCAAAAAACCACCCGCAACCATCATCACCAATCCCCGCAACGTAAATAAACTCTCAAAAGAAAAAAGTTGTTTCGGTACCAGGCCACTAAAATCTGTAATCCCATAGCCAGCCAATTCTTGCGAAAGATGTGGGTTAACCACTACTGGCATATCATTTTTCAATAATTGTGCGGCAATCAATGCTCCTATTAATACGCCGCCTACAAAAAAGAAGTTCCATATTTCCTTTTTCCAATTGTATTTAAAATAGGGGATGTTTGCTGGAAAACAGGCTGCACAAATATGGCGCATATTAGAGGAAATCCCGAAATGCTTATTGCCCGAAATCAACAATGCGGGCACGATTAAACCAATGATAATACCTGCCGCATACCAGGTCCAGGGTTGTCTTAAAAATTCCATCATAATTTTTTTTTAATCAATTGATAAGTTACAAGTTAATGAAAGGCTTTTGTAAAATTGCTAAAAAAATAAAGCAACTTTCTTTCAAAGCAATAATGCTAGAGTAAGAATATTTCTTTTATAATGATATAAATTCCCATCATTAATACAAACCATCCAAAGCCTTTCTTTAAACTTTCAGCCGCAATTTTTTTTGCCAATTGGCCACCAATTAAAATCCCTACAATGGCAATAGTTGTTACGCTAAGTAATAATTGCCATTCAATCAAAAAATGCCCCAAATCGCCTATAAATCCAACTAAAGAATTAAGGGCAATAATCAGTAAAGAAGTACCAACCGCCTCTTTCATAGGCAATCCCAATACCACTACCAATGTTGGTATCAGCAAAAAACCACCGCCGGCACCTAGGAGGCCTGTAATAAAGCCAATGGTAATACCATAGCCAATAAGGTGGGAGAACTTGATTTTTTTGGAGGAAGTATTTTCCACTATAGACTTACGATTGGGTCCAATCATAGCAAAAGCAGCTATTATCATTAGTAGGGCAAAGAGTACCATCATAAACATTGGCTCTGTGATGGTAAAGCCACCAACAGTTACTGTGATCCCTTTGATGGCCGGAATAAGCAACTTTCTTGTAAAGAATACAGTGATGATAGATGATACCCCAAACAATAGCGCCGTTTTTACATTCACCAACCCTTTTCTATAATTAGTAGCCGCCCCAAAAAGACTGGTAACCCCTACTACAAATAATGAATAAGAAGTTGCCAGCAATGGCTGAACACCAAATAGGTATACCATTACTGGAAGCGTAAGAATGGAGCCTCCCCCCCCTATCAATCCGAGCGAAATCCCAATAATCAGTGAGGCAATATAACCAGCTATTTCCAATCTGCTTTTATTTTACTGCAAATATCAGAAGGTTGCCGATCATCCTGCACAATTAATTGCAAAAACTAAAAAATAGTTACTCTTCCGATGATAAGCGCTTTGGAATTTCTGAAAAAGGGTATTTCAACATGATAAACAATCGCTCAACCCTGCCATTTTGCAGATTTTGCCATTTTCTTTTGTCTTTTGATAATACCACGTAATAAATCAACAAAAACTTCTTGATATGGATGCTGGCAATGAGATAGTTTCAGCTGGTCCTCAATTATTTGTTTCGACGCATTTTCAAACAACCTGTTTCCATTGTGCGTGTGGATTTGCACGCTAAGATAATGGACGGTATCAGCTTCCTTTATTATCAATGCCACCGTCTTCACCACAGACAAATCGTCTAAGCCGGGTAAAACAAT
>CANJDY010000169.1 GCA_947472635.1 Chitinophagaceae bacterium | reverse complement strand
TAGACCAGATAAGGATGGTAAGCAGCGGCACAGAAGCCTGTATGAGTGCGGTAAGACTAGCAAGAGGATATACAGGGAAAAATAAGATCATCAAATTTGAAGGAAATTACCACGGTCATGCCGATGCGTTTTTGGTAAAAGCCGGAAGTGGCGTAGCTTCCTTTAATATCCAAACCGTACCCGGTATTACCTCCGGTGTTGCCAACGATACGTTGAATGCACCCTATAATAATTTGGAGGCTGTAAAGCAGTTAGTCGCTGATAATAAGGGTGAAATTGCCGCAATCATTATTGAACCTGTTGCGGGCAATATGGGTTGCGTACCTCCCCAGCCAGGCTTTTTGGAAGGACTAAGGAAAATATGTGATGAAGAAGCGATTGTATTTATTTTCGACGAAGTTATGACAGGATTTAGACTGGGGGCTGGTGGAGCACAGCAGCAATTAAATATTGCTGCAGACCTGGTAACCTATGGAAAAGTGATTGGCGGAGGTATGCCCGTGGGTGCATTTGGCGGAAAAAAAGCAATCATGCAGCATATTGCTCCTGTGGGAAATGTATACCAGGCCGGTACACTTAGTGGAAATCCTATCGCAATGATTGCCGGATACACGCTGTTGACAGAATTAAAAAACAATCCTGCTATATACGAAGAGCTGGATGCAAAAACCAAGTATCTCGGTGATGGCATTGAAAGGGTTTTGACAAAGCGGGGAATTGATTTCCGTATCAACCGGATGGGTAGTATGATCAGCCTGCATTTTTGCAATCATGCTATTATTGACTTTGAATCTGCTTCCAAAGCAAATATTCCGTTATTCAACAAATTATTTCATCACTTACTGGATAATGGTATTTACCTACCGCCATCTGCTTACGAAAGTTGGTTTTTAAACAATGCGCTGAGCTATGATGACCTAGATAAAACAATCAATGCCATCGATAACTTTGATCAATAGTAAGAAAGGTAATAATACCTCCTATATTATGCACTGCTGAAAACAAGCAGTTTACTAGTGACACAGCACCTATTTCGTTTCATTTAAATTTAAATATCAGCTTTTTTGCAATTGGTTTTGGCTAATTTAACTGCAAAGACTAAATTTGCACTCTCAAAAGAATTTTTGGGTATCCGATTGGGTTATAGTGTAATGGTAGCACTACAGATTTTGATTCTGTCCGTCTAGGTTCGAATCCTAGTAACCCAACTTAGATCCTGGATCATGCAATCTTATAAAAGTTGCCCGATCCGGGATTTTTTATTTTAGCCTCCCAGCAAGCTCCTTAGCCAAAACCATAAAAAGATGTCATCTCAAACCCAAATTTTTGGTAATAATTTTGCTCTAATGATTTTTTTCTTACTTTTAACTATTATTAAAATTAGTTATTTATGCCGCAGTTCAAACTGTTGATTAATGGAAAACAATACCAACCCGATGTAGCTGCAGACACGCCCCTGCTATGGGTTTTAAGAGACCATTTAGGGCTGGTAGGAACCAAATACGGTTGCGGCATTGCACAATGCGGCGCCTGTACAGTTCATATCAATGGAACTGCAGTAAGGTCCTGCGTATTGCCTGTATCTGCTGTCAAAAACGCTGCTGTAACCACCATCGAAGGACTTTCAACTAATGGCGACCATCCCCTACAAACTGCCTGGGACGAAGTGGATGTGGCTCAGTGTGGCTATTGCCAAGCAGGTCAGCTCATGACCGCCGCCGCCTTGCTCAAAAAAAATCCACACCCCAATGCAGAAGAAATTGACAATGCCATGCAGGGTAATATCTGCCGCTGTGGTGCCTATCACCGCATCCACGAAGCCATAACAGTAGCCAGTAAAAAAATCTGACCCCATGTCAAACAACACCCAAAATAGCCGAAGAGATTTTTTGAAAATAAGTACCCTTACTGGTGGCGGTTTGCTGCTTGGTTTCAGCTGGCTTGAAACGGATGCTGCCTGCCCGGTAGTAATCACCGACTTACTTGCTGCTGAAAAAAAAGGTTTCAATAGTTATTTGTCGATCGATACCGATGGCGTCATTACCATACTCTCGCCCAATCCTGAACTGGGTCAAAATATTATGACCTCTTTCCCAATGATTGTAGCAGAAGAACTGGAGGCCGATTGGACAAAAGTAAAAGTGGTGCAAGCCCCCTTGGATACCAAAAGTTTTGACCGACAACTTACCGGAGGCAGTGGTGCTATCCCCCACTCATGGAAAAGATTACGAACCGCAGGTGCCACCGCAAAATATATGCTGATTCAGGCTGCCGCCAATCAATGGAATGTAAACGCCACAGAATGTACCGCAAAAAATGGAATGGTACTACATCCCCTAACTGGAAAAAAATTAAGTTATGGCAATCTAGCCCTGCAAGCCTCTGCCATTGTAGTTCCTAAAGATATTGCGCTAAAAAATAGAAAAGATTTTACCCTCATTGGTAAATTGGTAAAAAATGTAGCTAACAAAAGCATTGTAACTGGTAAGCCTTTATTTGGACTTGATTTTTACAGGGAAGGAATGCTATATGCTATGATTCAGCGCCCAAAATCTTTTGGTACAAAAATAAAATCAGTAGATACTGCCGCTGCCAAGGCAATGCCTGGTATTGTAGATGTAGTAGTTTTTAAAAATAATGTTGCCGTAGTAGGTAAGTCAACTTGGGAAGTAAGTAAAGCAAGGAAATTATTGGTCATCGAATATGAAAATGATGGTGTAATACCAGAAAGTACCTCCGACCACAATACAATCTTCGCCAATTTATTAGACAATGGGACTGTAAGCGTAAAAAGGAAAAATGGTGACGTAGCGACAGCTTTCGCAAATGCAGCAAAAATTATCAAAAGTGAATACCAAGGGCCGTTTTTATCGCATTCGCCAATGGAACCCATGAATTTTTTCGCACATGTACGACCCGATGGAGTAGAATTGGTAGGCCCCACCCAAACACCCGCCAGCGCACGCAATGCCACTTCCAAACTATTAGGCATACCCGAAGATAAAATCACGCTGGAAATTACCCGGTTGGGTGGAGGATTTGGAAGGCGACTCAAATTTGATTATGTGCTGGAAGCAGCGGAACTGTCAAGCATAGTGAAAGCTCCTGTAAAGCTGATATGGTCGAGGGAAGATGATATGACGGGTGGTAGTTACCGCCCAGCTGTTCGCTACCGATTTGAAGCAGCACTAGATAACAGTGGCAATTTGATAGGGTACAAATGCCGCGGTGCTGGCATTAACTCGGGTAGCCCTACCCGTGAAGATAATTTCCCTTCAGGTGCGGTAGATCATTTGCTCATTGAAACAGTGGAACATAAATCCCCCATAACCACAGGTGCCTGGCGAGCTCCCATCACCAATTTTTTAGCATTTGCAGAACAAGCATTTTTGGATGAAGTAGCCACTGCGGCGGGTAAAGACCCAATTCAATTTAGGCTAGAGCTGTTAGCAAAGGCTAAAAATACTCCGGTAGGATCCATTAAATATAACATTGACAGAATGGAAACCGTGATCAAAATGGCGGCAGAAAAATCTGGATGGGGCAAAAAGAAAGGCGTATCGCAGGGCTTTAGTGTATACTTTTCCCACTCCTCTTATGTGGCACAGGTTTGCGAAGTGATCATGCAAGCTGGCAAACCAGTAGTGAAAAAAATATATGCCGTATCCGATTGTGGAGAGGTGGTAAACCTAAGTGGTGCGCGGCAACAAGTGATGGGTGGCATCGTAGATGGCCTAGGGCATGCTATGTATGGTAAAATAACTTTCAACAATGGTGCGGCAGAGCAAACCAATTTTAACACCTACCGACTAATCCGCATGAAAGATATTCCCGAAATTGAAACCCATTTTGTAGATAATGGGATAGATCCAACAGGACTAGGAGAACCGGCCCTACCACCTACCGGCGGAGCAGTAGCCAATGCAATATTTAAAGCCACCGGTAAGCGATTAAGGAATCAACCTTTTATGGATGAAGAGGTATTTAAATCGGTATAAAAGTTTCAAGAAAATAAACAGATTTTTTTGAATTCAATTGTTATTCAAATTGAAAAGCAAAATACGTGCATGGAACTGCGCCAACATTTCTGATTGCATGTAAAATATTTGAACCCATATAATAAATGGAGCCTTCTTTACCTTGATAAAATTTCTGTCCAATCTGCATTTCCGTATTACCATCCATCATCAATATCAACTCTTCCGCCTGGTGGGTATGCGGATCATGGCTTTTTTTGTCCAATTTCAACGTACTTACATGCATTTCCAATCTTTTCCCCATTGCGGTAGGCCTTTCAAAATACTTTCTATAACCTCCCTTCTCACTAGGTTTAAATTCAATCTTTTGCCAGTCCTTTACTAAAGACCCTCCCGCTGCAATGCCCCTTTCTATATTAACAGGAGTTTTGCTTTTGTATTTCATTACATAGAAGGTGCAAGGTTCAGTATGGTCATTTTTAATAGAAATTTTTTCTCCGGGCATCAACAAAATAACACTACCCGCCACCAATGTATTTACAGAATCATGCAAATTAATATCAAGCTTACCTGTTTTTATAAAATAAACTTGTTCCTCATTTACCGACACGTTCACCTTGATGCTTTTTTTTGAAAATGCCAGTTCATTGGCATTCATCTGCAACCAGTCCATATCGTACACACTCCCTTCAAACAGTATAGTCGTATTAATAAGCGATTTTTTACTTTTTAAAGGTTGCTTCCAATCATACACTCCCGATGGTATTGAGTCCTGAGAAAATGAAAGCGCTGGAAGCAGTAGAGAAAATAGAAAAATTATATTTTTACACATACTTTAAAAAACCATTTTTTATCGCGATGGATTGAAAATATTACCCTAGCGTAAGTTGAATAAAAACTATCCCTTCATTTTTTCAGCATCTGCTAAAAATTGTTTCAACCCAAGATCTGTTAATGGATGTTTCAACAGTGCCAAGATCGAAGAAAGCGGACAGGTACAAACATCTGCACCAGCTTCGGCACAAGCAATGATATGATTACCGTTACGAATAGACGCTGCTAATATTTCTGTCTCGAATCCTTGAATGTTGTAAATATTACTTATCTGTGCAATCAACTGAACGCCATCCCAACCGCTGTCATCTATACGGCCGATAAATGGAGATACATAAGTAGCTCCCGCTTTTGCAGCTAATATGGCCTGTCCAGCACTGAATACTAAAGTACAGTTGGTTTTAATTCCATTATCGGTAAACCACTTGATGGCTTTGATACCATCTTTTATCATTGGCACCTTTACCACAATATTAGGATGAATGGCTGCTAGTTTTTTTCCCTCTTCAACAATCACTGAAAATTCTGTTCCCAACACTTCTGCACTGATGTCTCCGTCTACAATATCACAAATCGTTTTGTAATGATTGGCTATAGCTGCTTCGCCCTTGATATTTTCTTTTGCCATTAAAGAAGGATTGGTGGTAACACCATCCAAAATACCTAATTCATTGGCTTCGCGAATATCTGCAAGATTGGCCGTGTCGATAAAAAATTTCATGTTTTTTGTTTAATTGATGAATGCTTTTAAATAAATAATTGCTTTTTTTAATTTTTAAATTATTTGCTTACCGAAAGTTTGTAAACAGTAATGGTATGGTATTTTTGACCGGGTAATAATAGCGTTGTTGGAAATGAAGGCTCATTAGGTGAATCAGGGAAATGCTGCGTTTCAAGACAAAGAGCCGAATGTAGGCCAATTGATTTACCATCACTGGTTTTCAATGTGCCATCAAGGAAATTTCCTGTGTAGAATTGAATGCCCGGCTCAGTGGTAAAAACTTCCAGTACCCTTCCTGTTTTTTCATCTGACAAGGTAACTATCTTGGTAAGACTTGAATCAATTTTATTCAACACATAATTGTGATCATACCCTCCCTTGATTGAGTCAATGCGCAATCCAATTTTGGTTGGCTGTGTAAAATCAAATGGGGTTCCCTTTACAGCAGTAATAGCTCCGGTTGGAATAAGGGTGCTATCAACCAAGGTGTAATGGTCTGCGTCAATTTGCAAAACATGATCCAGAATGGTATTGGTAACATCACCCGTTAAGTTAAAATAGCTATGATTAGTAAGGTTAATCACCGTTTTTTTATCAGTAGTAGCATTGTACTCAATCTTCAATTCGTCCTCATCCGTCAATGTATACTGAACATCCACTTTTAAATTGCCGGGATATCCCTCTTCCCCATCCTTGCTAAAATAACTCAGCATCAGTGAAGGAAGGGAATCATTTTCAACGGTAGGTTCCCATACAGATTTATCAAACCCTTTTATGCCGCCATGCAAATG
>CANJDY010000168.1 GCA_947472635.1 Chitinophagaceae bacterium | reverse complement strand
TGGAAAATAAAGGGCCAGTAAATTCATGTAGACTGCATTTTTACTAAAGCCTCCATCTACAAAAATTCTTTTGATAGCTGTACCCCGCAAAACCAGTTGTGTAGAAAAAATTTGTTGGGCAATAATATCTATTATGAGCTGATGATAGGCTTCCACATCTGTTGCAAACAAGGTAAGATCTCTTTGGGAAAAAGCAGACGCTTTTAAATTGACAGGACCTAAAGACTGAGAAATTTTTTCCTGCAACTGAACAATGATAGTCGCATCATAATCGATGTGCCGGTAACGGATAGTGTTTTGACTGAAATGATCAGCAATTCTTTTTACCTGTTGCTCATGTTCATAGCCAGCAAATAACCTAGAAGCTTTTACCGGCTTTCCCTCATAGGTCATATAACAGAGGCAATCATTGGACAATTCCTCATCGGTAAGCGGTGTTTGATTGAATGGATTTAAGCTAATGCACCAGGTACCGGTGGATATTAAAATAAATGGCTCATGGAAATTGACGAGGTAAGGAATTAAAGCGGCCGAACTATCATGAAGTCCAATACCAACGAAATAATTATTTCCTGGAAAAGCTGCAGGCAACACTTCATTACCCGGTAAAATAGGGGCTAGTTTTTCGAGTACAGCTTCCTTTTCTACCCAAGGATGATATTGATTGTTGCTGAAATCCCACAAATTGGTATGACAGCCAATACTGGTAATATCTGAGCAGGGAACACCGCTAATCAAATAGCTAAGGTACTGGGGTAAATGTAAGGCATATTTTATTTTTTGAAAAAGCTCGGGTCTTTCATACTTGATTCTGTACAATTGCATGCCAGAATTTAAGCTTCCCAAAACAGGCGAGGCTGTTTGATGAGCGAAAGATTGCTCACCACCATAGTTGTCGTAAAATTGTTTACGCAGCGAATCAGGATAATTTTTTAAATAATTGTATAGCGGGGTAAGAGGATTGCCATTTTCGTCAATGTAAACGAAACTAGCTCCATAGGTAGAAAAATTAATTGCCTGAATAGAAAACTCCTTCAATCTAAAGACCTCTCTTAAAGAATCAAATACACTCAGCCGAAGGCTTTCTAAATTTTCACACTCATCTCCATCCTCATCGTGTGTCTCAATAAATTTTGCAGATTTTTCATACACTATTTTATATTGGCTATCAAACAGGAATAGTTTTTTATTGGTTTTACCAACATCAAAAATTGCTATAACTGGTATACTTGCCATGGTGTCTTTTTTGCTTCATTACTATTTACAGAATGCTCATACCGGAACTATGAAAGATTATTTGAAGATAAAAAAGAAGCTTCAAATTGAACTGCTACAAACCTGTCGCCACTGTAACTTGTCCTCTTTCTTTAATCAACTGCTCCCTAACTTTTAAAGAACGGAATAACTGAACAGGCTGTAAAGCACCTCCAGCTTTCATTCTAGCCTCTGCCACCAACGGCCGCACATCTGTTCTATAAGCAGCTTGTAATATTTCCTGAGCCCTTACTACATCATTGACTGCCTGCGCTTCTTTTAATGCTTTTGTATCTACTATCAATGCTTGGGCATAAGCAATCATAATTGCTTCAATGGACTGCAACAGATCTTCCAATGGATCCTTTACATTATGACTTGCATCAATCATCCATGCTAAATCAGTGGCATGATTCATTGATTTCGCATCCATCCCTTCTACCAATTCATTGAAAATTAAAAATAACTGATATGGATTAATACTACCCACAGTCAAATCATCATCTCCGTATTTGCTATCATTGAAATGAAAACCTGCCAGTTTATCTTCCATCATTAATAATGAAACAATCTGTTCAATATTGGCATTCGGCAAATGATGACCAAGATCCACAAGGGTATACGCTTTGGGCCCTAACTTAGATGTATACAAAAGGGATTGCCCCCAATCGCCAACCGTAGTAGAATAAAAATTAGGCTCGTAAGCCTTGTATTCTACAAATACTTTCCAGTCGGCGGGCAGGGCTGCGTAAATTTCCTGCAAACTTTCGTAGGTATTTTGCCAAGCGGTTCTGAAATTCAATTGCCCCGGAAAACAAGATCCATCTGCCAACCAAACTGTTAAGGATTTGGAACCCAATGCATCCCCTTGTTTAATCACCTCTATATTATGAGCGATTGCCTGTCTCCGAACTGCTTTATCAACATGTTGTAGGGATCCAAATTTATAACTTTGCGCTTGTGCCTGCTGGTCTTGAAAGGTATTTGAATTGACCGCGTCAAATTTTAAACCATGTTTTGCAGCGAGGGCTTTAATGGCATTTGCATCAGAGGGTATATCCCAAGGAATATGCAATGAAATCGCTCCGCTTGACTGATTGAGTGCATGTAACAAACCGATATCCTCGATTTTCTGTTCTAAATTTCCAGGTTCTCCACCTCCGCTAAAACGGCCAAATCTAGTACCCCCTGTACCCAATGCCCAACTAGGAATAGCTACCTGAAAGTCAACCAACTTTTGAAGGATGGAAGCTACATTATTTATACCGGAGGCGGTATAGTCAAAACTCCGTTGATGGGCTGCAAGATGACTACCATTACTCTCTTCAATCCATTGTTTATTCAATAACATATACGCTGTTTTTATTGATACTTAATAGTGTAATTTAATCTAAATGAAAGACTTCCTCTAAAGGAATACTAACCGGTGAGTTATCTGGATTGCAATTCATAAGGTCCTTCATATAAGCCCACCACTTTTCCATTACCGGATGTGCAGGCAACTCATCTAACAGTACAGGATCCTGCACTTTCAAAACGCCAAATAAATTACCAGTGGATTCCTCCAGAAAAATGGAATAGTCACTTACTCCGGTTTCTTTTAATAACTGCTGAAGCTCGGGCCATAATTCATCATGCCTTTTTTTATATTCAGCTTCCTGCCCTTTATTCAACTGCATTTTAAAAGCAAGTCGATGAGCAGTTAGTTTTCCGGAATTAGTAGTACCCCCAGAAAAATTTTCGGTGGATATATTTTCTTCATTCATATTCAAGTATCCTTATCGCAAAAATGATAATTAAAATGCTTCCATACTATTGTTCCTTCCTGGTCGAAATCATCGCCGAACAACTACTAAACAGAAGCAACAATTTACATTACCTCAAAAATGCCATTGCTACGCCCCCATCCACATTCAAGGTATTACCGGTAGATTTATTTAACAATCCCCCGACAAAAGCAAAACATGCATTGGCGATATCATCTGGCAAAATCATCTCGTTTAATAAGGTTCGCTTAGCGTAATAAGCCGGCAATTCAGCAACGGTTATTCCATAGGCTTTGGCACGCCCCTCGGCCCATCCACCTGCCCATATATTGGAATCCGCAATCACGGCATCTGGATTCACTGCATTTACCCTAATCTTATCGCCGCCAACTTCTGCAGCCATCAGCCTACTCAAATGAGCCTGTGCAGCCTTCGCTGAACCATAGCCTGCATTGTTTGGACCAGATACCACTGAATTTTTTGAAACAATATTGATTATATCTCCGCCAATATCTTGTTTACGCATAACGGCAATGCCTGCCTGCGAAACGAGGAACTGGCCCTTCACCAAAATATCATATAATTTATCCCAATCGGCAATGCTATGATCAGCAATGGTTTTGGATATACTGATTCCCGCATTATTGACAATAATATCTACTCCTCCAAAAGCAAGCGCTACTCCTTCCATGGCCTGGTTGATGGTGTCCAGATTGGTTACATCCAACAGCACAGCTGCAGCAGCATCCCTTCCATATAATTGAACAAATTCGGCAGTGGCTGACTGTAATCTTTCTTCATTGATATCATTGATAATCACACTAGCACCTTCTGCTGCAAACTTTTTGGCGATTGCCTTTCCAATTCCACCAGCACTACCGGTAATCAGGGCAATGCGTCCTGTCAACGGCTTAGGCTTCGGCATTCTTTGTAATTTCGCTTCTTCCAGTAACCAATATTCGATATTAAAAGCTTCCTGCCTTGGTAATGAAGTGTACTCAGAAATTGCTTCTGCACCCTTCATTACATTGATAGCATTAATATAAAATTCTGCAGCTACTCTAGCCGTTTGCTTATCTTTTGCAAAAGTAAACATACCTACTCCAGGATACAATAATACTACCGGATTAGCATCGCGAATGGCGGGACTATTAGGATGTTTGCAGCCGTCGTAATAAGCAGCATACATTTTCCGATAGGCTTCAAATGCAGGTGCGAGGGTTGCTTTGATGGCCGCTACATCACTTAAATCAGTTGCGGGGTGCAACGACAATACCAACGGACTGATTTTAGTACGCAAGAAATGATCAGGACAACTAGTTCCCAGCGGAGCCAATCTGTCGAGGTCTTTTGAATTGATAAATTGTAATACCCGATCATCATCTGTAAAATGGCCGATCATTTTAGTCTGTGAAGAACAAAATCCTCTCAACACAGGAGCTAAAGCCGCAGCTTGTTGCAACCTCTTATCTTTAGGTAGAGAATTTATTTTAGCACCTCCAAAAATTTCGCCTTTTTTTCCGTAATTTGATTCCAAGTAGGTTGCGCAACGCTCTACTACTTCAAGGGTATTAAGGTAACTTTCATAGGCGGTATCTCCCCAGGTAAAGAGCCCGTGAGATCCTAACATAATTCCATAAATACCAGGATTTTCATCCAGACACTGTTTTAATTGAAGACCAAGATCAAAACCCGGCTTTTGCCAATTTACCCAACCAATTTTTCCGTCAAATAATTCCTGTGTAATTCTTTTGCCATCCTTTGCAGCAGCGATGGCGATGGCTGCATCGGGATGTAAATGATCAATATGCTTGAAAGGTAAAAAGCCATGCAAGGCGGTATCAATAGAAGGTGCCTTAGATGCCAGATCATAAATACAATGATTGAATAATTCAACCATTTCATCTTCATGCTCGATACCCCGATAAATATTTTTTAAATTAAGCAACCGGTCCATATACAAGGCTGCGAGACCACTTTTTTTGAGCGTACCAATATCACCCCCACTTCCTTTCACCCACATCACTTCTTTTTCAGTACCCGTCAATGGATCTTTGGCCATTGCTTTACAGGAGGTGTTACCACCACCATAATTTGTTAACCTAAGATCAGCTCCTAATAAATTGGAGCGATAAATTAACAGCGCTACTTCATCCCCTTCCAATTCAGCTGCCTTTGTTTTATCCCATAGATAACTCACATTTTTAAATTCAACTACATCCATCGATATTTATTTTATATTATTGAAAAATTATTTTAATGAATTGCCATAACCCACTATCAAAATAGAGAGTATGATGGTTGCGATACCGAGCATGATGGTAATCGTTGTTTTTTTACTCACACTCTTCCACTCTTTTAAAACCAGTCCCCACATATTGGCAACTAAAATAATGAAAGACATATGTAAGATCCAGGAACTTGCACCATTACCTAGTTTACTTTCGCCCATACCATAAAAAAAGAATTGTAAAAACCACATGGTTCCTCCCAAAGCACACAATAAGTAATTTTTAACCAACGGCGATTTTTGATTGGTATAATCTCCCATGGTTTTATTCCGGAGATTTAAAATAACACACCAAATAAAATTGGTGGTAAGTCCACCCCAAAGTATCACAACAAAAATTACATTATTACGGTATAAAAATTCACCCTGACCAGGATTTGCTGCTTTCCAAACATCATTAGCTACAATACCTAGGGTAGTACCTGCTTCAATACCAAAACTAAAACAAGCACTTAATACACCCGATACAATGGCAACTAGTAAACCGATACCAATTTTAAATTCACTTCCTGAAGCATCGGTTTTAGCCCCTCCCAATTCTTTATCTTTCATCGCCCCAGCCTTACCACATATGATGATTCCAATTACACAAACCGCTAGTCCCAATAATACGAGTTGCCCCCAAGAAGTACCCACCAAATTGGCAATGGTATCCTTGCCCTCAGTGGGCGTATAATAATAATAAATAGACGGAATGATTGCCCCGAATACAGAACACAATCCCAGAATAATGGAACTACCCAATGAAACACCTAGGTACCGCACACCCAATCCATAGGTAAGTCCGCCAATTCCCCACAACAATCCCATCACGAAAGTTGCCCCCAATACAGCGCTGCTTGAATTACGAATGATATCTGCAAAACCAGGAATGGTAAGCCAGGCAGCTACAGGAGGCGCAATCAACCAAGAAAAAAGCCCTCCCACAATCCAAAAACTTTCCCAACTCCAACCCTTTACCTTTTTATAAGGCATATAAAAACTACCAGAAGCAAAGCCTCCGATAAAATGAAAAATAACACCGAGGATTACTGACATA
>CANJDY010000167.1 GCA_947472635.1 Chitinophagaceae bacterium | reverse complement strand
GGAAAGGAATTTCTAAATCTGTATTGATTGGAAAAATGATTGCTTTATTGATTGTTGCTTTCTGTTTTACAGCTGGAGCAAAAAGTACTACTAAAAACATTTCTGCTCCTCCTTTTATTGTGAAGGGAATGATTACCGATGAATCGGGAAAACCTATCAAAGGGGTTTCTGTTTTAATTAAGGGGTCTAGTAAAGGAACAAGTTCTAATGAAAGTGGAGCTTTTCAATTAGAAATACCTACGGGTGCTCCTAAAGTTTTGATGTTTTCTTTTGTCGGCTACGAAAGCCAGGAGGTAAATGTCAATGGTATGACTTCTGTTAAGGTGATGATGCGAATTTCAGAAAAGCTTGAAAAAGATGTAGTGGTGGTTGGATATGGAACGCAGAAGAAGGTTAATGCTACAGGCTCAATTTTTACGGTAGCAAAAGAACAACTGGAGAACCGTCCTGTAGCAAGTGTACAACAGGCTTTGCAAGGCTTGGTCCCCAATCTGGTAATTTTACCAAACGATGCAGGTGGTGAGCCGGGTTCCAATATGTCTATGAATCTCAGGGGATTACAGTCGTTCGGTGGAAGTAATGCACCCTATGTTTTGGTGGATAATGTGCCTCAGGGAATAAATGATATCGATCCAAATGATATTCAATCAATTACTGTATTAAAGGATGCTGCATCAGCTGCCATTTATGGAGCACGTGCAGCCTATGGCGTAATTTTGATTACCACCAAATCTGGTAAGGATAATAGAACGGGTGCGAATGTGTCCTATTCTGCAAATACTGCATGGTCAACACCATTAAATGTGCCTCGTTCGGTAGGTACGATGGAATTTGCACTGGCTATGAATGATGCAGCAATCAATCAAGGTTCGCTTCCTTATTATACTGCGGAAGCCCTTAGTCGATTGGCACAAAACATTGCCAAGCCTGGAAGTGCTACCGAGATGTTCGGTAAACCTGACGGACTTAGCTGGGACATCGGTTCAATGGGCCTAGGTGCCGCAGCAAATAATGACTGGAGAAAAATACTTTTCAAGGATTATGCTTTCCAGCAGAAGCATAATCTCAATGTTTCCGGTACATCGGGAAAGATTGACTATTATTTTTCTGCAGGATTTTATGATGAGAAGGGATTAATGAGATACGGAAATGAATATTCTGACCGTTACAATTTTGATGCTAAAGTGAATGCACAGGTCACTTCATGGGCGAAGATTACTACATTATTTAAATACTATAACAATATACAAGATTTTCCTTGGCAGCAGGATCTTGGAAGGGGACGTATTTATGATATGATGCAAAAGCTAAAACCTACTATGCCAACAACCTACCCAGGAACAGGCATTTGGACCCAAGAGTCTAGGATAGCTGAGGGGCTGGCGCAAAGAGATCATAGCAATACTAGACAGTTTGTTATTTCACCCCGAATCATACTCGAGCCTATTAAGGGTTGGATAACGAATGTTGAATTAAACTACCAGCAAAACGATGCCTCACAGTCTTATACTGTTGTGCCGTATAAATCAATGAGGCCTAATGGGGAAATCATTTATAATCCTACTCAAACAGGAAGTTTCTATAATCCCACGCTAAGTTCAAATCAATACTTGTCACCAAATATTTATTCTACTTATTCTAGAGATTTTGGAAAACATAATTTATCTGTAATGGCAGGTTATCAGCAAGAAACCTATGACTACATAAGCCTTACTACCAATGCTAGTTATCTTTTGAGCAGTGACATTCCTTCTGTGAATACCGCAGTTGGAACCAAAACTACAGCTGATGGACTTGGACATTGGGCTACGCAAAGTGCTTTTGGAAGGTTGAATTATAATTATAATGAAAAATATTTACTGGAAGCAAACTTGAGGAGTGATGGTTCTTCTCGATTTGTGTCTGACAAAAGATGGGGTACTTTTCCTTCATTGTCTGCTGGCTGGGTAGTTTCAAAAGAAAAATTCTTCCCATTGAAAAAAGTAGTTGATTTTTTAAAGATCCGGGCTTCCTATGGTACATTGGGAAACCAGAATGTTGCTAACTACCTTTATATTCCTACTATGGGAATTGCTAATACCAACTGGTTATTTGCCAATCAGTCTTTGTGGGCGGTTTCGGCTCCCAACATAAACAGTGTTAATTTAACATGGGAAAAGGTGAGCACAAAGGATTTAGGAATCGATTTCAGGTTACTTAACAACCGTTTGTCAGGTACTTTTGATTATTATGAATCCCCTACAACCAACTTGGTTGGACCAGGTATAGCACTTCCTGCAGTATTGGGTACATCCGTGCCAAAACAAAATGGAGGAGAATTGCTGACACGTGGTTTTGAATTGGCACTTACCTGGAAAGATAAGATAGGCAATTTTTCTTATGAAGTTGGCGGATCTTTAGCTGATAACCAGAGTAAAGTAACAAAATACAACAACCCTACTAGTTTATTGAGTACTTATTATGTAGGGCAAGATATTGGCGAAATATGGGGCTATCAACTCAATGGACTTTTCCAATCGGCCGCTGATGTTACTGCATGGGGAATTGACCAATCCTATATTTATTCAAGTGGATGGGTTCCGGGCGATCCAAGGTACATAGACCAGAATGGGGATAAAAAAATAGGGATTGGTACCAATACTCTTGCTGATCATGGCGACAAGAAAGTAATCGGAAACAATACGCCAAGATACTTGTATGCATTTAATGCACGTGCTAACTGGAAAGGATTTGATCTTTCTGTGTTTTTACAGGGAATTGGTCACAGAGATTTATTTGTTATGACAATGAATAATGGAAATCCTTTTAGGGGAGCATCTCAGGGACCACTGCATGCAGAGGTTTGGGAGGGTCAGCTAGATTATTGGCGCGATGCAACCAGTCCTTTGGGAGCTAATCCGAATGCCTTTTATCCAAAACCTTATTCGGTTTTCACAGGACCTAACGATAAGGCTTATGGTAATCCAACCGACCGTTATCTTGAGAATGGAGCTTATCTGCGGTTGAAAAATGTTCAATTGGGATATGTAATCCCTAAAAATATTCTAAAGAAAGTTAATATTTCGAATGCTAAAATTTATGTGTCAGGAGAAAACCTCTATACTTTTTCAAATATGAGGCTTTTTGACCCTGAGTCATCTGGAGGAAGACAAGGAAATGGTAAAGAATATCCACTTTCCAAACGTTACTCGCTCGGATTAAGCATTAACTTTTAAGAACTAATTAGATTCAATATTAACTTATAAAAATAAAAATAATGAAAAAGATATTTTATTTTCTATTACTTTTTTTTATGGGAATTTTTTCAAATTCTTGTACAAAATTGTTAGATAAAAGTCCAATGGACCAGATTTCAGATGCTGCATTTTGGAAAAGCGAAGGAGATCTTCAATTATTTCTTAACGGTATGTACGATAAATTTCCAACCTGGAACATGAGTGGATCAGGTGGATCTCCGCTTCCGGATGCAGGAACGGATATTGCCATTAGTTCGGGCTTATTTATAGGTACCAAAAGTCGACTTGATGGAAATACAAGTGTTCCGGCTTCTGGAGGAGGATGGAGTTGGACAAATGTTCGCAATGTCAATTATTTTCTTGAAAACGTTGACAAGGTTGCGTCGGTTACTTTGAAAGATCATTATGCTGGAGAAGGCTATTTTTTCAGAGCATGGTTTTATTTTGAGTTGCTGAAGCAATTTGGCGATCTTCCAATCATTACTAAAGCAGTACAGGTGGCGGATCAAGATATCTTATATGGTACCCGTAGCTCAAGAACCGATGTGGTGAATTTCATAGTAAGTGATCTTGATAAGGCCATTGCAAAAATGAAATTAGGTTCCCAAGTTGGAGCAGGCAGATTAAATAAAAATGTTGCGCTGTTGTTTAAAGCAAGGGTATGTTTGTATGAAGGTACCTGGGAAAAATACCATGCGAATACGACTTTTAAAGGAACGAGTGATGGCTCTGCCTTTCTTACGTTGGCAGCCAGCGCTTCCAAAGCGCTTATGGATGCAGCAAATTACTCGCTTGTAACAGGTAATACGAAATCTGTTTATTATACATTGTTTAATCAGATTGATTATAGTAAAAATACAGAAGTACTTTTTTACAGGCAGTATAATACGACCACATTAGGCTCTTTGAATCAAGCTAATGCCTTGAATGTATACCCTAACAATTCTGGTATTACCCGCGATATGGTGCGCTCATACCTTTGTACTGATGGATTACCTATTTCGGTGAGTCCACTTTACCAAGGAGATTTGGATATTCGGCAGGTAATACTTAATCGCGACCCTAGGTGTGAACAGACAATAATTAACCCAGGCGATGTAATGACTGTTACTACGAAAAATGACACTATCAAATTTCTTACAGCCGTTGTTCTATCCAGTACTAATAGTTGTCCTACGGGTTATATGTCACAGAAATTCTACCAACCAAAGGTTGATCCTTTAACCGGAGGGTATAGTGCGGAAGTTGGATATATCATGTTCAGGTTCGCCGAAGCCTTGCTTATTTATGCCGAATCAAAAGCAGAATTGGCTCAATTAACCCAGGCTGATCTGGACTTGTCTATCAATAAACTAAGACAGCGGGTAGGTATGCCATCAATGACATTAGCTTCCATTACTACTGATCCGGCCTGGCCCGATTATGGATATGTATTACCTAATTATTTACAAGAAATTAGGCGCGAGCGAGCCATCGAAATGTTTTCTGAAGGGCTGCGTTTGGATGACTTAATGCGTTGGAGGGCACATTCTTTATTTTTAGCTAAAAGACCGATTGGTGCCTTTTATACCGCTGAGATGAAAACTATCAATAATACGTTGGCAGCTGATGCTAATGGTTATCTTGATCCGTTTAAAACTACTCTTTCCGGCACAAACGCAGGATGGGGTTTCAGGCCAGATAAAGATTATCTGAAACCACTTCCAATTAATGAATTGACATTGAATAAAAGTTTGAAACAAAATCCAGGTTGGTAAAATTTTATTGATCGATTAGTTTTTACAATACAATATATTTTTAAAGGGCTGGTTTCATACTTATTTGAACCAGCCCTTTTTTTCATATCATTCTGGTCGGTGAGTCACCGGATTTACTAAGCGATCCATACAAGGCGGCACTTTGACACCCATCAATAATAAAAAATGAAAACAGCATACTATTTATTTTCCGTACTTCTTTTTTTTGCAAACTCAGTATTTGCACAATTAAAAAAAGAGACTGTTTTATTATTTGATACGAACCAGTTGACTGCGGTTAATGTTTTAATGGCAACCGAGACGTATGCAGGAAAAAAATCTTTAAAAGTTACTGACAGTGGAGCAGATACAGAAATCAAATTTGTAAAAATCAACCAGTCAGATTTTAAGAATGGGATTATTGAAATGGATGTTTCTGGAACACCTTCTCTAAGCTCCACTGAGCAAGCAAGGGGATTTGTAGGCATAGCCTTTAGAATAAATGATGACAATTCTAAATTTGAGTGCTTTTATCTTCGACCAACCAATGGTAGAGCAGATGACCAAATTAGAAGAAATCATGCTGCACAATATATTGCTTGTCCTGATTTTCCATGGTATAAATTACGCAAAGAATTTCCTGATAAATATGAATCTTATGTAGATTTAATCCCAGGAGAATGGACAAAGATGAAGATTGAAGTTACTGGGGGTAAAGCTAAATTGTATGTGCATGGAAATACGCAGCCTACATTAGTAGTAAATGATTTAAAAATGGGGGCTGATAATAAAGGCAGTATTGGATTATGGATAGGCCCCGGTACTGAAGCACATTTTTCAAATCTACAGATTACGAAGATGGATCAGTAATTAATAGCATTATACCGCTTAGCTGGCATAAAAGAAGAGGTATAAAAATAAATTCGAAAATACTTTTGTATGGATTTTATACGAACAATACTGATATATTTTATTACGCTTACTTATTTCAGTTTGTTTCAGATAGTGCAAGGACAAAGTCCTATAATAGCAAATCCTGCATTGCCCAATCTTGTTTTAATTGTTGCCGACGATTTGGGCTATGGTGATTTGGGAATCCAGGGTAGCTTACAAATTCCAACTCCCAACATTGACCAGCTTGCAAGGGGAGGAATACAATTTACCAATGGCTACGCTTCTTCTTCGGTTTGTGCTCCTTCTAGGGCTGGAATTCTTACTGGAAAACACCAGGCAAGTTTTGGTTTTAATGATAACCTTGCTAATAATCAACCTGGATTTGATGCAAATTTCCTAGGGCTTCCTATAACTCAATCCACCCTGGCTGATAAGCTTAGGTCACTTGGTTATGTTACGGGATTGGTGGGTAAGTGGCATCTGGGTGC
>CANJDY010000166.1 GCA_947472635.1 Chitinophagaceae bacterium | reverse complement strand
TTGGGTAAACTAGTAGCCTGCTGAGCCCGCAAAAAGGATGTTGAGAAAAGCAAAAAGCTGCAAACCATCCAGCTGCTAAGTCGAAAGGAGGTAAAGCTTAGTTTATTTATTACAGTGGTGGTACTACTAATCATTAGGGGAATATTTTAAGTTGATCATTACAATTTGAGCAATCGATTTATTGTTTATTAAATTGGGGGTTGTACTTTCCTTTTTGCTTAAAGCCATCAAAAGAGCGCATTTTACCAAACCGTGGGTAGCTGTCGAATATATCCCCCGTACCTAGTATTCTTGGATCACCCTGAATGGTGAGTTGATGTTCCAATTCATTTTTTAATTTTTCACGAACAGGCTGAAGGTTTGCGTCGGCAGAAAGGTTATGTAAACAAAAAGGATCTATTTGAATATTGTACAATTCCTCTTGGGTTCTTTTTTCAAAACTCAACTGAAATAGTTCAGGAAAAATAGTTTTATTTTTAATCATAAAGGATTTGGTAGGTGAATCATCAATATCCTCATAGCCCCCAAGAATTGGTTTCATGTCTGCTTTTCCCACAACAGCTATTGTCTCCTTAGGTGCAGGATCACCAAGCGGCCAACGATCCGGCTTGAAATTTTCAATATACAAATAATGATTGGTTCTGATGGCCCTAGCAGGATACCCCAGATTATCGGGGCGAGAATGGGAATGTCTTTCTCTGCCAGTTAATATAAATTCTCGTGATGGATCAATATTTCCAGATTTGCCACTGGTAAGAATTGGTACCAATGTTTTACCGGTGATTCCATCAAAATGAGTAACACCTGCAATATCCAAAAAGGTGGGTGCAAGGTCAACCAAACTCACCATATCCTCCACAGTCCTTTTGTTCCCTTTGATGGTGGGTCCACTAATGGCCAGTGGAACATGAATGCCATATTCCTGCAAATTTGCTTTTGCGTAAGGAAAGGGCATTCCATTATCAGCGGTAACTACAATAATGGTATTATCCAGTTCACCAGCAGCTTCTAATACCTGTAACATTTTACCCAACTGTTTGTCAAACCATTCAATTTCGAGTGCGTAATCCAATAGGTCATTTTTAACCAATTCGGCATTGGGTAAAAATGGCGGAATGGAAAGTTCACTCGCAGAAAGCCCGGCTGCAATACCAGAGCCTTGCTCATAATCTCGATGTGGCTCGTGGGCGCCATACCAAAAAAAGAAAGGTTGGTCAGCAAGTTTTGCAGAAAGGAAATCTTTGAAATTAGCTACATAATCAATTTTACTGATTCCTTTGGTTGGAACTACAGAGAAAAGTTTTTCATTGTATTCGGGTCCAACTGGATTTCTGCTCCAACCAGCATCTTCAAAATTTCCAGGATCCCAAGCTTTGCCCGTATAGCCAATAAAATAGCCCGCAGTTTCAAGCGCGTTGGTAAATACAGGGAATTTTTTGGGAAAATAACTAGCATGGGTACCCGCTTCCTCTAATTGCCAAATTTGCCTTCCAGTAAGGATGGCGGCTCGGGATGGGCTACACTGGGGTGCCGCTACAAAAGCATTTTTAAAAAGAATTCCCTGGGCAGCTACTCTATCAAAAACAGGTGTATGAAAAGCCTTTTGCCCATAAGCAGAAGCATAGGGAAAGGACTGGTCATCGGCGATGGCAAATAATATATTAGGAGGTCGTTTGTGTTTTTGTTGGGGCTGGGCAATCAGGGAATGTGGGCATGCTACAACGAATGCCATCGCTAATAAAAACAACTGTACATCTATTTTTTTCATAACCTACTATTTATATATTCATTGAATTTACCTTAGAAATATATCTAAAGTATCCAGCAAAATAACAACTACGCCTGTGGACTAAACTTTTTTGTAAATAAGGTTGCTCCATCAACACTGTAATGGGTGAAAATTATTTCCGAATGATTACTGGTTGGTTGAACTGAAACCCCTAAAAATCCACCCACTATATTCAGGTAATGATGTTCCGGCAATATTTTATTCTTTGGCCATCCTCCTGCATGTTCATTGCTGGAAGGACCACAACTAAATTCCATGAGTCCGGTAGTTCTATCCTGGGAAACATACTGCCAGTGACGATCACCACAAATCAAAAACACATTTTTATGAGTAGCTAAAAACTTTCGAATGGCAGCACCTTCAAAAGCAAATCCCGAATTGGCATGGTTATCTTTTTTGGTAGGCCGATCGGGACCAACAATTGGAGTAGGACTGATTAAAATTTTATAGGTGGCGTCAGATGCAGCAAAGGTGCTGGTAAACCATTCCATTTGCTCTTTTCCCCAGATAGTTTTATCCGGACCATCTTTCATTTCATTGCTAGATCTGAATTCTCTTCCTTCCATCAACCATATTTGAACCTCTTTACCCCAGCGAAAAGTACGGTACGGCTTTTTGCTCATGGGAACCTGTTGCTTAAAAACTTGCACGCCTTGTTCAAAAGTGAAATCCCCCATGAATCGAGTGGTTGCCCCTGGGTAACAATCATTCATCCAAGTATCATGGTCGTCTTTCATAAAATAGGTTGGTACCTGTTTGTAAAAATCAACACTGTTTGCCAATCCAAACATGCGCTGCCAATGCCAATGAGCCAGAGAAAGGTCCTTTGCTTTTCGATCGTAGTAAACCACATCACCCGTGTGCACCATAAAATCTGGTTTCATCGCTTGCATGTGTTTATAAATTTTAAAACCTCCACCTGAAGGATCATCCTGGTCACTGTATTCATGACAAGTGGTGACCATAAACTGAACAGCCTTGCTTTCGTTTGCAGGATGAGCAGTTGCAAATCTACCTTCCATTGCTGCAGTAATATTTTTGCTGGAGGATGATTTCGCCTCCACCTTTATTTCATATTCAGTAGATGGTAATAGATTTTCTAATTTAATAGTGGCAGAAAAATCAGTTCCCTTATCCACCGTTATCCAATCTGATTGCTTCCAAGCAGCTGAGGATTGGCTTCTATACAATACCCTTACTAATCCATCCATCCCAGGAACGGCTCCTTCACTATTTGAAACAGTATATCCTTCGGGATAATTCATTTTAGTTTTCCGATTGGGCCTATCTTCTTTATATTTATCAACAAAATAATTATCTGGATGCCACTCTCCTGTAGATTCATCAAGATAGAGCGCAGATGGTTCCAAAGCAGGTTTACCTACCCTTTGCGAATGACTGGTTAATCTGGCCCATACAATTGCTGCTGATTGATTGACTTCGCCTACCTTGATACCAGTCGTTAAAAAAGGACCTTGGGTGTTATCAAGTGCTTGTAAAGTTTTGACAACAGGCAAAAGACCGCCGATTCCTAAAGAAGTATTGAGAATGAATTTCCTTCGTTTCATGGAATGCTTTTTAAAAATTTGAATAGATTGAATCATTCACTATTACAAAGTACCCAGATAAACAGTACCACCCAAAAGATTAATTATGCCAAACTTGGCAATTTTTTTAAAGGGCTTGATTTTCTAACAATAAGATTTGGCTGTATAATTTCACCGATAGGCTCTTGGCTAGGCTTTGGTCCATTCTTAATAATCTTCAATAAAAGGTTGATGGATTGAGTAGCTATTTCTTCAATTGGCTGCGAAACAACTGATATGGAAGGTGAAAGCAGTCTGAATAATTCATTGTCATCGAAACATACCACAGCCATATCCTTAGGAATGGAAAGATTACTTTGCTGAAGTGCTTCTATACCTAACACACCTAAATAGTTGGTGGCAAAAAACAGCGCATCTAGTTGGGGGTTTTTACTGATATGTCCTTTGATTGCAGCAATAATATTTTCGCGATTTTCTCCAAAATTTACTTCTAAAATCGCTTTCTCAGCAATTTCAACATTCGCTTGGGCAAGGGCGTCTAAAAACCCATTCTTTCTGTCTACCATCTGCGACATTTCGCTAATAATAGATATAAATCCAATATTATCATACCCATTGGTAAGTAAATGATTTGTCAGTTCATTGGCACCACTAAAATTATCGAGTATTACATAATTGGTTTCTATACCAGGTACCAGCCGATCGAGTAATACAAATGGAATATTTTCTTTGGCAAGATTCTCTAACTCTTCTTCTAACCCTTGGGTAGCAGTAATAATAAAACCGTCTACCGAACAATTTTTCATTTTATTGATTAGTTCCTTGGCAGTATTTACATTGTTTTCAGTACTGCTGTAAAACACATTGTAACCATTGCGATTGGCAGCTATCTCAATTACCTTGGCTACATTTCCAAAAAAATAGTTACCGATATCTTCTACAATCAAACCAATGGTTTTAGACTTTCCAGTTCTTAATATCCTAGCTGCATTATTGGGTTTAAATCCATTTTTGCTAATGAGGTCATTTACTTTTTTAACTGTGGCTACGCTAATACTTTTTTCTTTGCTCTTTCCATTGATAACAAATGAAACAGTAGTAATGGATATATTCAGTTCCCTGGCAATATCCTTCATCGAAATTTTTTTCATATAGTCAATCGTTTATTCAAATCGTCCCAAAATAAAGGGCATTGGGCAATCTACATTCTATTTCAAGTCACTATTTTTCAATGGTAATGGATGGAGGTTCCTGGCTACTTTCAGCTCCCCAAGAGAGGTTAGCAGTTGGTCCCATTTGCAAAATCAGTTGCCCTCCTTTTACCAAAGCATCATGATACATCCAAGGCTGGTTAAATAACTTTCCATTTAACTGAGCTGATTGGATGTAAACATTATTAGATGAATTATTTTTTGTTTCAATCACAAATTGTTTACCGGGGTAATATGTTGGATTGAGGTGAATAGTAATTTTATTAAAGATGGGACTGGTGATTTCGTAAAAAGGTTTTTCAGTAACCCCTCCATTGGTAGAGAATAACCCGATTTTCATCAGAACAGCCAACGAACCCATTAAACCCTGGTCTTCATCGCCACTATATCCTTTTTGAGGAGATATGCCACTATATACTGTGTCGATTAATTGCCTTGTCCAATATTGGGTTAACCAAGGTTTTCCTGCATAATTAAACAAGAAAGGGGTTTCCATACAGGGCTGGTTTCCATAATTGATATACACCCTTCTTTTCAATTCCTGATCGGTTGGATTTTCTGACTTGCCAGAAACAAATCCATTGGATCTTGCACTAACAAAAGCTTCATTTAATTTGTTGGTAAATTTTTCTTTGCCACCCATTAACCCAATCAATCCTTTTACATCATGGGGAACAAACCAGCTATATTGGGCTGCATTACCTTCTACAAATCCATGCTCATATTGGAGAATATCAATAGGCTGGTTCCATTTACCCGCTCTGTCTTTTGTCCACATCCAACCAATTTCTTTATTAAAAACGTTTTTATAATTCTGAGACCTTTTACTAAACAATAGATAATCGTCTTTCTTACCTAAAGCTTTTGCCATTTGTGAAAGTGCATAATCTTGGTAGGAATATTCTAGGGTTTGGGCAGTACCATCCTGGTGATACCCATATTTTATTTGACTTAAAGGAAAAGGAACATAGCCTAGGTCAATATATTCTTCGATACCGCCGCCTTTAAAAGTAGTATGTTCATATCCTGCCTTACTCATCATACCTCCCGGAAAATGATCCTTTCGCATACCTTCATATGCTTTGGCTACATCAAAACCACGAATGCCTTTCATATAGGCACTCACAATAAAGGGAGTTACAGCAGCCCCTGTCATTACATACGTATAATTTCCACCGGAAGGTCCGCGGGGAATCAATCCTCCGTTGGAATACATGGCTAATAATGAATTGATGAATGATTGGGTAACTTCGGGATATACCAAATGCCAAAGGGTATTGATTGACCATTGTGCCCCCCAGAAGGAATCAGAATTATATTCACTAAAGGATGGCTTCCCTTTTGCATCCAAAGGAATCTGTCTAGCAATAGCTTTAACACCTGTATTATCAATGTAGGTTCCACTGTAATCACTTACAATTCTTCTTCCCTGTAATGCATGCCAGAGATCAGTATAAAAGCGTCTTTGTTCAGTTAGTGTTCCCCCTTCTACCTCAATTCTTCCCAACCAAGCATTCCATTCAGCGGCAGATTCTTTTACCACCCGATTAAAGTCCCAATGAGGCAATTCAGCCGATAGATTTTTTTTGGCTTCTTCAATACTAACATAAGAAATGGCCACTTTCATTTGTCTGATTTCATTGGTAGCAGTAGCAAAATTTACAAATACGCCTGTATGCTCGCCGGCTACCTCATTTTCAACAGCAATAATTTTACCCTCTTTCCAGCCGCCAAATGAATCAAAAGGCTTATCAAATTGGGTTACAAAGAATATAGTAATGGGCTTTGGTCTTCTAACGGTAGCGGCCA
>CANJDY010000165.1 GCA_947472635.1 Chitinophagaceae bacterium | reverse complement strand
TTCGACTTCAAAATCCGGGACAATGTAACGGTGAATAACCGATTGGACCAGAACTCGACGCTGCCAACAGGGGGAAGCAAGGAAATCACCCTTTCGCCTACCATCGATTATTTTTTAAACAGCCGGATCAATATCAAACTCTTTTTTGACCAGCGCAGGGTAAACCCCTATATTTCTTCTAGTGCGCCCATGACCAATACTAGGGCGGGGGTACAGTTGAGGATATCGCTGGCGCAGTAAAATCCAATAGTCTCTATAAAATGCAATGTTTCCATAACCTTGTCAATAGGTTTTGATTGCATCCCAAACCCTTGTTTGTTTAGTTTACGTTTAAATAAATTACACATAAATGTATTTTTAATTCAACTAATTTTAGCCTGCCATCCCGACTTTTCTCGTTGCTTTTTTGCTTTTTTGCAATTCCTTTTTGCTAAAAGCTTGACTTTATTATAATATTTTATAATAAAGAGGGTGCAATCAGTGCGAACTTCTGCAATTCGAACTGATTGATAGCCTTGTTTGGGTTTTACAGAACTAGTCTTGACTAATTTCAATTAAACTTTTTTTAAAACCTTCCAAGGCTTATTGTTCAATTTTAATATTAACCAACATGAAAACCAAGTTACTTTTTTTGTCTGCATTGATGCTGCTTGCAGTAGTCGGTTCCTTTGCTCAAATCACTACTACAGGAATGGCAATTCAAGGGATAGCCCGTAATGCCACCAACAATGCAATCACCAGTAGCACAATAAATCTGAAATTTACTGTTTACTACGGCGTAACGCAGTTGTTAAATGTCACAGCAGAGGTAACAACGGATGCTTTCGGCGTATTTTCTTATATATTGAATCTGACAGACATTGAAAACCAGGTTTTTTATGACAACCAGCTGTTTCTTAAAATTGAAAAAATAAGTCCCGGCAGCGAGGTTGTTATTTCTGATGAAATATTAAATTTTGTACCCTATGCGATTTCTGCCAGAAATGGGGTACCTACAGGTTCGATCATGCCATTTATCGGTACAATTGTTCCCAGTGGTTGGTGGTTGTGTGATGGAAGCACCCTACCAAGCACCGCCAAGGAATTGATAAAATTGTTGGGGTCAAGAGCACCTAATCTTCAGGGAATGTTTTTAAGAGGGACAGGAACAAGCCCTGTAAATTCTCAAGCAGGCCCTGCTTTAAAAGCTACTCAGGCAGAGGAACTGAAATCACATCTTCATGCTTCTGGGACACTAATTACAGACTCAAAGGGTGGTCATAATCACTCAAGTGATGGAACAAACAATAGGCTAGTAAAAACTGATGGTCTTTTCACTGTACACGATATTGATAATAGTATTAATGAAGTAAATTTAGGATCAGCTACTACGATCCCAATGGATGGTGCCCATACTCATATCATATCAGGGTCAACTGCTACTACTGGTGGAACAGAAACCCGCCCAGTAAACTATGGGGTAAACTATATTATTAAATTATAATAAGTAAACTAGTCTATAGTTCATCATGGTGCTTCTTACTTTACAAGGTTTTTATTCCCCTGCTGATTCATTCAATAAAATTGCAGTATGCTTCATACTATGAAAAAAATAATTATAACCTTTTTTTTATCATTGCTCAGTTTGGGTGTTTTTGCCCAGATCAGCAAGGGTGCTAAATTTGTTTTTGTATCGCAGGCGAAATCTTCTACCGTTGGTGCTTATAAATATACCATACAGGTAGGTATACCCCTATTGGGCCAAACAAAACCTTCTAGTGCCCCCACCCGAAGCATCACTCCTGCGGATGTTCGATTTCCATGGGATATTTTATACTTGTACAACACTTTTTCAGAGGAATTCTTCGACGTGTCGAAGGGGTATTTTGGAGATAAAATACTGATTAGTTGGGTTTTAAATAATAATGATACTAAATCCATTGAAATTTTCCGAAGAGAATACAGTCCACTTTCTACGAAGAATTGGGGTACGGCATTAGCCAATCTAGCCAGTTCTGTTACTTCATATGAAGACAAATATGTTGAGGGTGGGGTTTTGTATGAGTACAAGGTACATGCCATTGGCCTTAATGAAAGCGAAATATTATACGGCAATTATATTACCGGTGTTGGTTTTAGATCTCCTACGGCGATCGTAACGGGCAATATCAATTACAAGGGGGGTAACCCGGTAAAAGATGTAATCGTAAGAGCCACTTCAAGTGGTGGTGGTAGCGGTAAATTAACTGCACTAATGATACCCGATACCAGCCAACTGTTGATAAGTAATATTAATAAAAAGATTACTGGTACCTCTACTTTGCAAGCATGGGTAAAACCAGTAAACCCCTTTACTGACGATGCGGGTGCCGCCATCCGATTGTTTAAGATAGGGACGAAATTCAATCTCGCTGATACCATCAATGTGACTGTCAATTTAAAGGCAAGTTCCAAAATATTGGAGGTAAACATAGGAGGAAGCCTCTATCAATTAAAAAATTATTATCCTTCCGGTACTACCAACGCAAGAGGAGATGATGAATTAACACCGGTAAGCAGTTTTAATACCAATTTTGTCCACTTTTCGGTTATCTTGAATAATGGCAAAGTGCCTACATTGTTTATCAATGGCCGGCCCATCAGTGATACATTTAGATTGTACACCCATAATAAATTGGTAGCAGACACCCTAAACTATACTGCACCCTATTTTTTAGTAGTGGTGCCCGCACAAGTTACTACCTTGGCATCAGCACAATATGACAATATAACGGTAGGGGGTATACGAAATTCGTACATCGATGAAATCAGGGTATGGAATGCAGCCGTGGATACCTTAAAAATTCGTACTGATTTCAAACGTTTTATTAGTGGTAACCACGCCAATCTGGTAAGTTATTTATCCGCAAATGAGGGGGCAGGCAATTTCGCCTATGACTTGTCTAGAACAGGTTTTGTTTACAATAAAAACAACGGAATATTAGGTGAAGGTACTATTTGGACAACGGCTGCAGGAACTACACCTACTAGTACTCAATTGGGAGTACTTGGAGTTACCGATGCCAATGGAAATTATGAAATTACTTCCATTCCCTATTCGGGTGTTGGGGAGTCATTTACCATTACCCCCATGTATGGTCAGCATAAGTTTGAGGCCACCCAGCAATTGGTTTATTTAGGTCAGGGATCTGAAGTGGCCAATAAAATTGATTTTATTGATAAATCATCCTTCAGCTTTAAAGGAAAGCTGCTGTATGATAGCAGGGGAGTGTTTCCTTCTTTTGTTGACGATAACAAAACTAAAACTCCGAATACCCCTTTTGCAACACTTACCAATGGGGATCAATATATCAGCGGCACCGATCGAATTTTTGATGAAGGGTATAATTATTACCAGAAGGGGGTGAATAAATATTCCAAAGGTGAATATTGGATGAAGAACAAGGGGACAGTTTCCCTTCCCGATTATTATTTGGAAAGATACGGCAGAGTATATGTGGAAGGGGCTTATGTTTATGTAGATGGAAATATGGTATTAGATGCCAATAACCTTCCGGTAGTTTCTGACAAGGAAGGCTTTTTTGATGTGAGTGTACCCATCGGTAACCACGCTATCACAGTAAAAAAAGACGGACATGGTTTTGTGTATGGGGGAAGATATCCTGCAGCATCGAATTCTTTTAAAGAATTTTTTGAGGATTTAAATGAGCCCGTCGTATTTGTTGACACCACCAAAGTGATTGTAGTGGGTAAGGTAGTGGGAGGTTCCGTGGAAGCAGGTAAAAAAATTGGCTTTGGAGAAAATGGCTTAAAAACGCAGTCTGTATCAACGAATGCCACTGGAGGTACTTCCACTATTGAAGTAAGTGCTAAAAATAATATGGGGGTAGCCCAATTTGTATTGGGATATAAACCAGGGGGTAGTGCTGTTGATCCTACTACCAGTTGTAGCTTTGCAACCAATAAGCATTCGGGTGAATATCGAATGGCCTTATTGCCTTTGCAATATGAATTGTTAGCAGCAGGTTTAACAATCCCAACACAAACTCCGGCTATACCAGTATTAAAAGCTACTGAGATACTGGATTTTACAAAAGTAGACTCCTTAAAAACACCTTCTTTTAAATATTTAAATTTTGGGGCAGCTGATTCAAGTTTGCTGGTTGGAAAGCCTTATCATTACGAGAAAAATTTTATTCATCGTTCTACTCCTGTGTTGCGCGTAACTACTCAAAGTTCCGATCCAACGATCCTTGTGGGCGGCGTAGAGATGCCAACAACTGGTTTTGCAGATCCTGTTTACACACAATTTCATCCCTATCAAATTGAGTTAAAAAGGTTTGAGCGCTATACGAATTATGATTCGATGAATACACCCATTACAAGAGAAGTTCCTGTAACTGATGGACAATTGATGTTTACGAACAATTTGGCTTTAGCCAATAATAGCGAAACGGTAACTGAAAATGCAACGGATAAAAGTATCATTACTTATCAATTCCAAGCAGGATTGCCTTCTATTGTTCCACCTTTCACCAAAACGATATCGCTTCAATATATAATTAATGGTAACCCTTATCCTGTGGAAGGTTTAAAAACCACCGGTATTATTTTAGGTGGTGCATCCGATGGGTCTCAAACTTTTGTGACGGCAGCTCCGGATATCCCTGCCATCATTTTAAGAGATCCACCTGGTTCCAACAGTTTTGCCACCATTGAAAAGGGGGAATCCATTTCCTTTACTTCTGAGGCTTCCTTTGCGCATAAAGAAGGGTTTTTAGAGGAAGTGACTATTGGAGCCGGGGTGTCATTTTCATTACAAGGGGGACTCGTACCAACGCCAAAGGTGGAGATTGAGACAACCAACTCTGGCTCTGTCGGTATTGGACTTGCTAATACTTCAAAAGATGGCAAGAGTGTAAATAGTACCTATACATTTAATAAGGCAATATCAACTAGTGACGCAACGGATTATGTAGGCGCAGGGGGCGATTTGTATATTGGAAACTCAAAAAATATTTTTTATGGGTCATATGATAATATTCAAACTTCCAACACAATACCTAACACATATGTAAATGGGGTTGCTTCGCCACTACCAGCTGGGAGCTATGTGAACCTAGGTACTGTTAGCACACCTATCTATTTAAGTAAACAGAAGGCGCTAAGTTTTGTAGACAAGCCTACTGAAACCTTTTTCGTTTATTCGCAAAAACATATTTTGAGCACTTTAATTCCGGAATATGAATTGTTTATTGCAACTAATTTGAATGGACCTACTCCCAACTCAGTAGAAAATATAAATAAGAGAGCAGAATATGCAGAAAAAATACGCTTATGGAAAAAGGTGATTTTGGATAATGAAAAAAGTAAATGGTTGGCAAGAAATAACCGGGTTAAATACAAGCAAAAGATCAGCAATATTTTAACCAATTTTAATAATCGGGTTAATACTACTTATGACGGCATTAGTGACCCGGTGGCCAAATCGAAATTGACAAACCAGCTTTCCCAATCCAATGCGATCAATGGTTTACTGAATACTCATTTTGAAAAAAATATTTCATTTGATGCTGGCGTAGGAGATTACGCTCAAAGTACAGAAACAAGCGTTGTTTCTGCATCCACTACTTCATATGACTTAACAATTGATGAATCTGTAGGGTTAAAACTGGGTACTTCAGTCAATAAAGTTGGGATTGAATTTAATACCAGTGCATTCTTTCAACAAGATATTAATTCCACCTTGTCTCAAGAATCAACCAATACTGCAAATATAAGTTATACTTTAAAAGACAATGATCCTGCAAATTTTTTAAGTGTAGATGTGGTAAATGCTTTTGATGGCAATGGTCCAGTATTTTCAACCCTAGGGGGCAGGTCATCTTGTCCTTATGAAGGAGAAGAAAAATCCCAGTTTTATCCAGACAGCACTTTTAGAAATTATTTTAACAACCTATTTTCATTAGAAGATCAATTGGCAATAAAAGAAGCTGAATTGATTGCTAATCAAAAAGCGTACTATCTTATAAACCCCAATAATATAGTTGCTCGTAATCAAAATAGAAATGCAATGGTATTGTTGACTTCCCAAAAGACGGCGATAGTAAATTCGATCCAATTGCTTAATGGATCTTTAGAAAGTCGATTTGATTTGTATATCAATGCACCCAAGGCACCCCTTAATTATGCCACCCAAAAAGTAGAAGTTCCAATACTTGCCGTTACCAATAATTATATGACCAATGTATTGGAGGGTAAGAAAGCAGAATTTGAATTGAAATTAACCAACAACAGTGCTGCTGGTGTTGATGCGGTTTACAAATTAGTAATTGACAATACCACTAATCCAAACAATGCCTTAATCAATATTGAGCCAAACGGAACACTGGTAAATGT
>CANJDY010000164.1 GCA_947472635.1 Chitinophagaceae bacterium | reverse complement strand
TGAAATAGACGCACCACAGCAACCAGAACAACTAGAAATAACACCTGCAAAACGTTGATCTAATGCCCCTGCCCACAAAGCAGCCTTACCCAATCGGGAGTGTCCCATAACAATCACCTTTTTTGCATCCATATTATTATCCGTTTGGAAATAATCGAGCGCTCGTGATAAACCCCAAGCCCATCCTGCAAGCCCCCCCCATTCATCGCTGGTGGGTTGCAATTGGTTTGGCTTATAAAACAAAGGATAAATTCCTATTGAAAAATCATTTCTGTCTGGAGCTATATCCCAATAATACATTGTTGCCACTCCACATCCAGACTGGATAATCGTTTCAACAGGCCAATTAGCAGATTCAACCCCCCTTTCCTTTGATGGTCCATTCCAGGCTTTAGCAATATGGATAGATGAATCTCTGTTGATTGTATGATTCCCACTAAAATTATATCCTAGAAATGTAACAAATGATTTTTTTCCTTTTGGCAAATACATTAATATTTCAACAGCTAGTTCTTTCCCATTACCAATAAATGTTAACCGAACCTGTTTTCGGATAGCCTTTCCATTGAGTGCCTGATTATCTATATCAAGGATTTTGACGGTTGAAATTTTCAACTTACTAGGCACTTTTCCATACATCTCCATCTCTAACAACTGCTGAATCTCTGGTCTACGAATCTTTTCCCATTGTTTCTTAGTAGATATAGCCTTACCATTTGATGAAACCAACAACGGCGGTAGTTGAAATGCTAGTTGAGTAGGATTATTTTGTGCAAATGAATTGTGCATCAAAAAAATAAAAAATCCAATAAATAGTTTGCGGTGATTAAATTTCTTCACGTAATTATAGATTGTTTTATTGTTAAAATTTGTTTTACCCTATTTACCGAATGGGTTCAATAGAATACAAACTTACCCCATGATAAGGAATCGTTGTGTTGAAAACACCCTTAACGATGGGTACATTTTTTTGCCTCCAAACATCCCTTACTTTCCAGTTACCTTTTAATCCTATTTTTGACAATTCAATAGTAATATTTTTTGGTTTTTCTGTACCCCAACGAAAATAGGAGGCTGGATTTTTACCAAAATTATCCGTATTAAAAAAACCAACTGCATAAGTTCCATCTTCCATTGTTTTTAACCAAGTTTGGATACCTCCTTCATCAGCAATTAGTCTTGCAGATGATCCTAAAGGATCCTGGTTAATTGCTATAACTTCATCATTGGTTAAAAGATTCAATGTAAATGCATCCAGTTGATCAATCGGACAACCAATCAATAGTGGAGCGGATAATAAAGCGAATAAACTAATATGACTATACTGCTCATTCGGAGTGAGTCTGGTTGGATGCATTTCGGTACCGGTAGTTACATTACCAAGGATCATCATATCTGGATCATTCCAATGACCTGGACCTCCATAAGGGGCCCATTTATCAAGTTTAAAGGTGCAGTGATATAAGCCTTGCCAACTGTCTCTGATATCTGGCCCAGTTCGGTACATATTAGAAATTTTCACCCAGTCAGTAACATTGCTAAAAGGGGCAGAATTTGACAAACTGTAAACAATATCTCTTCCGGAAGTTTTTAACGCGGCAGACATTCTTTGCGCAGAAATAACTTCTATACGCCAATCATATTTTAAAAAATCGACACCCCAATCAGCTAGTTGCAAAGCGTCATTCGTTTCAAATCGATATTTTCCAATATAACGATTAGCTCTTTTATTGATTTTTATCGAATCAGGAAAATCGCTGTTTTCAAAATTGGATGACCCTCCCATATAGCCAGCATAACTGGTTATCCATGGTGTTGAATATACACCCAACTTTAAGCCCATAGCATGAATATCATCGATCATCTTTTTAAAGTTGGGAAATTTTTCATTGGCTAGCATGGCATTGAATTTACCTCCTCTTTTACCTTGCCAAGCATCATCGATATTAATATAATTCCATCCATGATCTTTTAGACCTTTGCTAACCATTGCATTGGCAGAAGCTACTACTTTTTCCCCATCAATCACTTTAGCCCATGAATTCCAGCCATTCCATCCCATTGGGGGTGTAAGGGAAATGGTGTCCCCAATTTTAATCCTGAGTTCTTTTTTTGCTTCACCGAATTTATTTCTAGCTCTTAGCTGAACAGTATAATTACCACGCTGATTCACTTTCCCTGAAATAATACCCGTTTCCTGGTCAAGGGAAAGTCCTGAGGGTAAATTATCCGCGAAAAAATGCATAGGCTTTGAACCGGTGGAAGCAATAGTATATAAAAACGGATTTCCAGGTGTGGCACCAAAAACTTTCGCTGAATTAATTTTCGGAGATTTTAGCGGGGCGGGAGTTAAAATGTATTTTACATCGAGGTTGGGGGTAGTAAGTGGCATTGCATCACCTATCATAGCAATTTTTGCATCTGCCCAGTTCGTATACACTTTCGTATACACTGGGTCATCTACCATCACCAATAAACCCATCCGCTGAATACCTCTTACATCAACTTGAATCTTTTTTGGTAAATCGCCCCATTTCATATCACCACTTTCAAACAATATTTTGCCATCCCCCAATACATAAAACTGGTGAGAAAGAATCTTATTACCCATATCATCAATCCCAACAGAGGCAGTAAAAACGGTTGCATTTCCCTTAAGATAGAAAGACAACACACTGGTAGACTGTACACCAATTCCATGTTGATAGGTATTATTAACCATTTTGATCGTTTCACCAGCAGCATTTTGTTTTGCAGACACTCCAGGAATTCCTTCAGAATACTTTTGAATGACCAAATCATCTAACCAAATTTCATGCGAAGATTGAGTATAGCCTACTATAACAACTACACTATTTAACAATAAGGACAAGAATATTTTTTTCATTTGATTATTTTATTTCTTAGCAATTCGATGTATACTTTTAAATAAATTAAATGATGCAGTAACACAAAGTTATCATCATTGAATATTTTTAATAATTTTATCAATCATTTCTTCAGATGGCGGCGGTGTGTGTATCCTGAAATTTTCAGGTTTGTAAAAATCTTCCCATTTTTTCCAACCAGAACCAATGGCTAATTTGTTTCTTAATGTTACTAATGAGTTTTTCATTGAATCGGCCATTTCTTTTATCGTCAGCTTGTCTGCTTTTCCAGATGAGAGGGCATTATTTAACAGAATAACTGAATGTAGAAATTGGAGATTGAGGTAAAATATTTCTGTAGGAAAAGCAATCTGGTCTTCAAAAGATGTCATCTTGATTTTATTGACCTTTGGCCGAAGTTGATTCACCAATTGAAATGCTTTTTGTGCTGGTAGCAAAGAGGAATCAATTTTTGAAACAGATTCATTTTGATATTGGCGCTTATCCAATTTATTCAGTAACTGAACCGATGCATTCATCGTATTCCTGAAACCTCCAATGGGCAAATTGGCATCATAAGTGAGTTTTAAAATATTAACAATAGAACTTGAAGCACTGCCGCCAAAATACTTAGTTGTCCAATCTTTATAGAACAATTCAGGATCAAAGGACACAGGATCCCAGGCACAAAGACCTGCTGCTGTAATATTTAATAAAAAGTTCTTGAAAGTTTGACCATTTACAAGAAAATTACTAGTCATATGTTGACGAATCGCTTCAATTCCAGCAGCCTTTATTTTGTCAGGATAAGGTGATTGAGTTACATTGTTGTACCAAACACCTGCATGAATATATACACCAAAAGAATACCCTTTTAAATCGCTGGGGAATTCGTTGAAATTAGCATGGCCTCCATCTGCCCAAAGCATCTGAATATCTTTACGAGGCGAAAATTCACCAGATTGCCAAAGTGGACGGCCTTCAGACCATAAATCACAAAACAAGACTCCACCAGGCCTATATTTTTGAATCAATTGGTATAAGCCCTCAAACATTTTATTCATTAAATCTCCAGTCTTGATACCCAGTTTTGTTTCCTCGTCACATTTATAGGCCCAATCGTAAAATGGATGCCTTGGGCGTTGCAGAAAAAGATCTGCCTTTCCTATAGGGGTTTGGGTAAGATAATATTCGTAGGTCTGCATCCATAAATCATAGTATTTAGACAAACAGGTTTGCTCCAATGTAATGTGTTTAAATTCCCATCCAAGGTACATTGGTATCTGTACCAACATCCCTTTACTATGAGCATAATCAATTACCTCATTCACCAGCTGAAGATCTGTATGGTAATTGGTTAACTGAATATAATAATCCCTAAGATAATATTCAGGCCTGCCGAGTAAATCATGGATATCAATATAATTATACCCCAACCTGATTAAAGTATTAATCATTTCTTTCCAGAGATCTAATTCTACCACCAACTTTCTTCCCTTGAAATTTGCCAACAGATCATTGTCATTGTCGAAATACCCCCTATATGTAAAAACAGGTGCAGGCTTTTGAAAAGACAATTTTGGGATAACTATATTATTTACAATTTGAGTTGAATATCCAATCCAATAACTATTAGGGTCAATTCCTAAAATCTTTTTAGAAAAATCATACACACCATAAAATGTACCTCGAATATCGGCGCCAATAATAACATGTGTTTTTGAATCAATACTTTTTAAAACAAAAGTTTCAGGTGCTAAAGGGCGGTTAAGAATAGTTGCAGCTGATTTATTGAAAAGCACTTGAATAAAAGAGTTAGAGGCAATCGTGCCAATATAGATCACATTTTTAAAGCTGGAAGTAGTTAGCAACTTAGAATACTTTACAAGCTTAACCATTTCTTTACTTACCTTTTGATAGTCTGCCAGTAAATCTTTAGAAGCATTGATTTCAACAGAATCAGCATCATCACCATAAACCAATAAGGTCTGAGCATATGTTTGGGAAAAGAAACCCAAAGAAAATATTATAAAAAGCAATATTTTTCTACTCACTTACTTTCATTTTAATAGATTTAGTTGCATCTGCAATTGTAGCCATCTGCTTTCCTTTATCAATGATAAAAAATACATCTGCAGCTTTGCTTACTTGAAGTATTTCTTTTCCATTTTTTTTGAAGGAAGAAAAGTCTACTAATCCAAAGTTTAAAATTAGGTAAAACGTTTTAGTAATTCATGCTTTACTATACAAAATATTTACTATAACGATTTCGTAAAGAATTGAATTCAATGAAAAAATTATATATGACAATTAATAATAATTTATTATTGAATTAAACACAATGAGCTAAAAATTATTGAAAAGGAATTGTTATGAAGACGAGTGAATGTGGAGGAATAAGTAAATGGCCATCCTGCAAGAGCAACTGAATACTCTTAGGAATAACTCTATTGGGAGTATTTACATCATTAAAAGCATCTACCGAGTCTCCCGAAAGAATAGTGGCATTTAAAAATTTTAATGGAAGCTTCATACCTAAATCACAGTCTGCCTCATATAGGGGATGTTTGTTAATCAAAGAAATGGTGATTTTTGTTTTTTCTGAATTACAAGTTACCAATGCATCTATAGTAGAAACAGACTGAGTAGTAGAATGTAAAGAGTCGGAAACAAGTATAAAGGGCAAAGTATTTGCCTGCAATTGATTGGCATATAAGCTCATCACATGATAGGTGGTTCGTTTTACCAATCCATTCGGATGAACATACAGTACCCCACTTGCATTTACAATAGGAGAAAAGCAAGCCATTTTAACATCTTTACCATTGCGTAAACAAGTATTTAAAAAGCTTGCCATAAACAAAGCATCAGCCATTGTATAGGTAGCGTTGATATCATTTTTATCTCTTTGCGCTATATCCATTTTTTTGCGAGGATTAAATAAGCCCGGATGCAACCAACTTCTTAAATTCCACTCATCATAGGCAATGAATATTTTACCTCGATAACCACTTTGGTCAAGAATAGAAATTGTTTTAGTAATCTGCTTTTCAGGCAAATTGGTTTTCATCATACATTCCATATAGGATGCAGGTTTGAAGTGGTCGTGATCGCCGTCCCAATAACTATGTATTGAAACAAAATCCAATAGATCCCCTGCTTCCTTTAACAGCGGAAGTGTCCATTTTGGGTTGGCCAATGCGGCAGCAAAAAGTTTAACATCAGGACTTACCCTTCGCATCATTTTTGCAGACTCACGGACCAAGGGCCCCCAGTCTGCTATAGACTTTGATCCAATTTCATGACTTCCCCAATTTTCATTTCCAATACTCCAATACTGCACATTAAAAGGAGGTATGTTTCCATTGGCTTGGCGCATGCGACCATACTTTCCAATAGTCAAATTACAATATTCTACCCAATCACTCATCTCTTCCATAGTACCAGTACCAGCATTGGTACAGATATAGGGTTCAGCTCCAATTTTTTTGCACCAAAGAATAAATTCGTCCGTTCCAAAAGTATT
>CANJDY010000163.1 GCA_947472635.1 Chitinophagaceae bacterium | reverse complement strand
GGACTATTGCCAATTATAATTTCGGAGGAAGCCCTAAATCCTTTTTAAATGGTAAAGTGTACATTGCCCCTACCGCTGCTGGAAAATGGAAACGCTCATTGGCAAAGTGGCGTAGGGAGTATCAAAATTCAGCGAATATAGGGATCAAAAATTTCGGCCCAACCAATTATCCATTGTTAAGATATTCGGATGTATTGCTTACTTTGGCCGAGGCTGACAATGAATTAAATGGACCCACTGCAGAAAATATTGAATGGGTAAATAAAGTTAGAAGAAGGGCCTTTGGCGTTAGTTTGGTTGGAATTAACATCAATAATTTAACCATTACGAACGGCGGAACTTCTGGGTATGCATTAACTTCAACGGTAACCATTTCTGGTGGTGGTGCAAGCAAAGATGCAAAGGCTGTAGTTACTGCGGTTTCTTCCGGTAAAATTACTGGTATTACTTTAATAGATGGTGGAGCTGGATATACTTCTGCACCTACTATTACTATTTCTGGAGGTACGGGTGCTGTAATTACTCCTACTCTTAGCAGTCTAGTAGATTGCGAGTTGGTGGCAGCCAATACCTCTTCCAAAGATGTTTTCAGATCTTTTCTCGTTAGTGAGCGCAGCCGCGAATTGACAGGCGAAGGTCACCACAAATTGGATCTATTCAGGTGGGGTACTTTTCTAACTACTGTGAAGGGAATGATTCCTACCATCACTACCAATTTTTCAACTGTATTACCAGCCTATGTAAATGCTACGGCAAGGGATACTTGTTTTCCAATTCCCATTCAGGAAATGTCCTTAAACCCATTAATGGTGCAAAACCCAGGATGGAACTAGTTTCAAACAATTGATGGATCAAAAATAGTTGCCCCCTTACAATACTGTAAGGGGGCTTTTTTTACCGCATATTAGGCAGACTAGTAGAAATAAAAAATCGTACACCCATTAGTCGCTTTTACCGTTCGGCTAACATCGTTCTTTAACAATATCGTATTCAATCAGCCAATCGGTTCCCCAGTTTGTCTGAGTAGATTTGATACCTTTGTTCCTAAATCACTGTTTCTAAAAACTGTTTTATTAAAAGCCAGCTCAATAAATTACCTTCGCCACCCTACTTAAAATATTGAAAGATGAAATTGGAAGCATTGCTATTGCAAAGAAGTGAAAACAACTGTGAGTTGTGCAAATCGAATGATGGGGTAAAACTATACGAAGTGTTACCACAAAAAAGTACCAGTGAAGAAAACTGTATGATGATTTGCGCAACCTGCTTGGCACAAATAGAAAAAAAGGCTGAGCCCAATAGCAGCCACTGGCAATGTCTGACGGAAAGTATGTGGAGCGAGGTGCCCGGTATTCAGGTAGTAGCCTGGCGTATGCTAAACCGCTTTAGAAGTGAAAGTTGGGCAACCGATAACCTTGACATGCTCTATTTGGATGATGAAAAGCTAGCTTGGGCTAAGGCCACCGGCGACCATGATAATGACTCTACGGTAGAATTACACAAGGATAGCAATGGCACTGTATTACAGACAGGCGATACGGTAGTATTGACCAAATCATTGGATGTAAAAGGGTCTACCCTCAATGCAAAGATGGGAACCGTGGTAAAAAATATTCGGATTGTAGAAGAAAATACCGAACAGATAGAAGGCAAAATCGAAGGTCAAGTAATTGTAATTCTTACCAAATATGTAAGGAAGCAGCAAGGGTAATGTGAGGAGCAATTATTTTTTATTGTAAATCTTTCATCAGCGGGTAAATTATTTTATCTGCTGATTTTTTGATTCTTTCAGTCAGTCATATTTCCATCTGCATAAAGCACCAACAATTCTTGCATACTGTCTTTCAAAGCTCCGGAGGCTTCATCAAAAAAATTATCTTTTAGTTTTTTAGACGCTTTATTGTCATTCGATTTTTTGATAGTCGCTTTAACCATATCTAGTTCATCAAAAAAAATAGGAATATTTTTTTCGTAATAAGGGTTGATAGCTTCTATATTGATTAATAGATCTTCATACTCAGCTACAATATTATTGATCTCCACTACATTTTCTGTGGAATGCCTTCTTGGAATCCGGTCAAATAATTCGTTTAGCGCTGCTGTAATTGAATTCATTTTTGGAAGTATGATGGTAAACAAATGTACGCCAAAGGCTGCTGAAAGAGGAATGTTTTATCTGCCAGTACTCTGCCATCTGAAGACTAGCCATAATTTTGGCAAAAATGCACTTATCAGTTGAGCACAGGGATTCATATTCCCAACCGAAGGTAATTTTGTATTCCGACATTTATTAGCAGTGCTTGGTTTGATTGATTCAGGCTAATTTAGTGAGTTTGGATTATATTTATCAAAATTACGGACTATGAAAAAAATTGGAATATTTTTATACTTAATAATGGCAACTATGTTACAGGGTTCAGCACAAAAGAATTTAGCCTCGCAAAAACTATTGCGGCATGTGGTACTATTTAGTTTTAAAGCAGGGAGTAGTCCCGAGCAAATCAATGCCGTAAAGGAAGCATTTGCAGCATTACCACAAAAGATACCACAGATTGTATCATTTGAATGGGGCACCAATAATAGTCCCGAAAATTTGGCACAAGGCTTTACACATTGTTTCTTTCTAAGTTTTGCTTCTGAAAAAGATAGGGCCATTTACTTACCTCACCCAGATCACAAGGCTTTTGGTAAAATCCTTACCCCTATTTTAGACAAGGTGTTGGTATTTGATTATTGGGCTGAAAAGTAGCTGATAGCGTAGTCAGCAAAAAAAATTGCGCTAGATAAGCGTCTCGTGCTAAATAAGTTTCATTATGCAAACATCGGCCGAAAAAAAAATTGCTATTGTCTGTAACGTTCTTGCTGGAGTGGGTAAAGCAAGTTGGTTAGCTGAAAAAATAGCAGTACAACTTGCCGCCAAACAGATAGGCTATGTTATTTATAAAGAAAACTGGCCAGCTGATTTCAATTTTTTCACAGAAGTTTTTATTGTGGGAGGTGATGGAACGCTCAATTATTTTATCAACAGGTATCCCAATATCGAATTACCCCTAGTGATTTTTAATGGGGGTACGGGCAATGATTTTCATTGGTTACTTTATGCCAACAAAACGCTGGATGAGCAATTGCAGGTGGCATTGACAGAAAGCCCCAAACCTATTGATATTGGTAAATGCAACGAGCGTTATTTTATCAATGGGGTGGGCATTGGTTTTGAGGGAGCGGTAGCCAAAGCCTTGATGGGAAAGAAAAAACAACCAGGAAAGACTTCCTTTCTTATCACGGTGTTGAAAAAAATTGTCACCTATCATTCAAAAAATTATTGGATACAATCAGCAAAAGTGCTGTACCAAGGAAAGAAGTTACTGGTGGATATCAGTAATGGCGCACGTGCTGGCGGTGGATTTCATATTGCACCGGAGGCAAGGGCCGATGATGGCATGCTAGATGTAATCATTGTTGAATCAATTAGGCCCTGGCAAAGATTATGGTATCTTCCTATAATTGAGAAAGGCAAGCACCTGAAATTGCCGATTGTTCACCACTCACTCTCCAGTGAAATCACTATTGAGAGTGACCAGCTGATTCAATATCATTTGGACGGAGAATATTTTGAAGCACAAAAATTAGTGATTCACATTTTACCCGCTAAAGTATATATTAGATTTTAAAATACGCTTCTCCCACAATTTTTTTAAACTTTCAGTGCTACCTTTTTTCCAGTTTTAACTGCCAAATAAATAGCATCAATAATTTTTAAATCTTTTAACGCCTCATTGCCATCAACAGCTACAATGGGTTGCTTGCCCTTCAAAATAATTCCTGCCATCTCTTCCATTTGTACTGTCTGGTGAGCAACATGCGGGTGGGTTAATTCGCCTTTATGGGTTTTTCCCATGATAGGGCCGTAATTGGTGGAGGGTTGCATTTCTGCAAATCCCTTTTCACCTGAAAGGAAAATCCGATCGAGGTAATTGATATTGTAAGAGGATAAACAGGAGGCGATTGCTCCACCGGGAAACCCCAATTGAAACTGGATGGTTTCGTCTACCCCTTCTTTAAATATTTCGAAATTTGTTTTGGTTTCCTGTGCGGTTACCCAAATAGGGTCTTCGCCTATCATATAGCGGGCAGCATTGAGTGCATAAATGCCGATGTCCATCATTGAACCTCCACCAGCAAGTTGTTTATTCAATCTCCATTGGGTTGGGTCGCCAATTCTAAATCCACATAAACCCTGGAAAAACATGATTTTTCCAAATTCCCCTTGATTTCGCATGCGAATAATTTCCAATGTTTTTGGCTCAAAGTGCATTCTGTAACCTACCAAGAGTTTAACATTCGCTTGATTACAGGCATCAATCATTTCCTTTCCTTCTTTTGCATTCAGTGCCATCGGTTTTTCACAGATAACATGTTTGCCAGCTTTGGCAACTCGAATAACCTGGTCGTGGTGAAGTGCATTGGGTGTGATAACATATACTGCATCTATTTCAGGATTGTCTTTGATCTGGTCAAAATTTTCATAGTTATAACAGTTGCCTTCGGGAATATGGTACTTGCTTTGCCAGTCTTTTATTTTTGCTGGTGTGCCACTAATGATGCCAGTCAATTTGGCCATCTTGCAGGATTGCATAGCTTCTGCAACGCGGGTGCCGTAACTTCCCAATCCCATAATTGCCACACGAAGTACAGGGCCTTCGTAAGGAGAAGGAGAACTAGGGTTACTACTGGCAAAACTTTCGGCAGGTAAATTTAAAACCACCAGCCCACCGGTAATTTTTTGTAAAAATTCGCGACGTGAATTCATAGTGTTTTATATTTTCGTACTTAAAAAATCAACTCGTCATTCAATTATTTATTTTTTGAGCGCGGACAATAATTAGTTAGTTACCATCTAGTCTATTTCAATTTTTTTAATTGCGCGTTGTAAAAATTTAGCGTTTCAATAACATCAGGAAGATTATTTTCCCAGTTTGACTCGTGTTCAATGGAGAACATTCCCTTAAAATTTTGACGTTTTAATTCGGAAAAAATAGGCGCAAAATCGATTGTTCCTTTTCCAACTAGCGTATCAGCGGCATTGGTTTTATCAAATGTGGTGATATCCTTTAGGTGAACGCCATAAATATGTCCCTCTAGTTTTTTCAGACAGTCAACTGGGTTGAGGCCGCTACGAGCCCAGTGACCAAGGTCAGCACAGGCTCCGATATTGGTATGGCCCTTAATAGCTGCCAATACTGAATCAGGATGCCAGTAAACATTCGGTCTAGGATGTTCGTGAATGGCAATTTTTATTTTATACACTCCAGCAAGGCTGTCTATCAAATCCCAATGGGTCTTGATAGGTTCGGTGGTAATATAACTCAGGCCAAATTCTTTGGCTAGGTCAAAAGTTTTAATCCAGTCTTCCCTATTGGCTGGACTAATTACGCCCATAGCCACTATTTTGATATGGCGTAATTGTAAAAGTCCTTTCAGTTTTTTTCTTTCTGCAGCGGGCATGTTAAAGCCAAATGCTTCTTTACTAGTATTGTCCAATAACTGACCAGGGTAGGCTTCAATGTAGGTGATGCCGGCGGTTTCAGTTTTTGCTAAAGCTTCCTCTTGAGTAAACAACCGAAAGGTCCACATTTGCACACCTAGTTTCCAATTGGCGTCAATAAAACTTTTATTTGGGCCTCCCTTGGTTAGCAATTGCTGACTATAGGAATTATTAATAGAAGCAATCAGAAGGAGAGCTACAAGAATACTATTTCTAAGTAAAAATTTATTTTCCATTGTTTATTTTAAAATCTTTTTTTGTAGCAAAAAAATATAGAAAGTTTATTCAATCACTTTCTCCACAATTTTGCCCGATTGCTTATTTTTTAAAATTACTTTTTTTGCTCCATAGTGCGTCATCTCTTCTTTAATGAGATAATGATTGGAGTCGTATTCTACCAAATGGCTTTCCTTGCTTAAGCCAGTTTTGCCGCGCCAAATATCCAATTGTATCGGTTCCCATAATTTTGTTTTGGCCGATTTGTATGCAGCATCGATGATGGCGTTTACCACATAGCCATCATAAAAAGTTTCGCGTGGAGCGGTTCCATTTTCCATGCAGTTAAACATTTCAGCAAACATATGATTGTATCCAAGGTCGTTGATTTCATCTCCTACTGGAAAAAGCCATCCACTGTTACTTTCTGCTTTTTCTGCGATATAATCTCCTCCCTTACCTGTAGTAAACATTTCTAGTCCGGTGCGTAAAAAATTATTAACCCAGATGGTACCTTCGGTTCCCATCACTTCATCTCTTAGGTCAAGGCCGCCACGGAAAGTCCAACTTACTTCAAATTGTGCCATGGCTCCATTTTCATATTTAATCAATCCAATGGCATGGTCTTCTGCATCGATGGGC
>CANJDY010000162.1 GCA_947472635.1 Chitinophagaceae bacterium | reverse complement strand
TTAGTTACTAATATTATTCGGCAGAAATTGATTGTAGGAATTGATTCAGTGGTAAGTGAAATTAAAGTCAATAAGTCAGTTTTGCTTTTTTTGCCAGAAGGTGAATTCCATGAGTTGGGGGTATTATTTGTAAATTATTTGTTGAAAAGCAAAGGGGTGTCCACCATTTATTTAGGAGCCAATGTTCCACTTAGAGATGTAGAATACCTGGTGAAACTGAAAAAGCCTTCTTATATATATTCCCACCTGACTTCAGTGGGGAAAAGTTTTAATTTTGACAAATTCTTGCTGAACCTCACTAAAAAGTTTGCCGATACACCCATCGTCCTTTCCGGTTTATTAACCAATACCTACGAGAAAAAAATTCCACCACAAATTAATTTTAAAAAAACCTTATCGGAGGTGATGGAATTTGTGGCTCATTGTAAGGAGTTGTGATTGAATGTGCACAATCCATTCGCATTTAAGCAATTCTAAAATTGTAGCGTATTCTTGAAAAATTAGCCCCTGTCTCATTTCTAATAATTCTGTTTTCCCATTTTTAAAAACAAGAAAAATCGACTTTTTGGGCCAAAAAAGCCCAAAATTGAGTGATTTTTCGACTAAAACAGGGTAAAATTGAGGAAATCTGGTGATTCATCCCTTTCTTTTATTAGTACTACAGCTTATTTACTGTTTAATATAATTATGTGAAAAATTAAACAAATTTTTGATTAGGTTGATCATTTTGTTTAGCTTTATGATATAATTAATTAAACAAATTGACATGTCGACGATCGAATTCAACGAATTGTTATTAAATAATACGGAGTTTTTAAAGCCTTTTGCGGTTACTTTAACCAGGGATAGCGAAGTGGCAAAGGACTTGTTGCAAGAAACTATGTATCGGGCATTGGCCAATAAAGAAAAATACAATGTAGGTACCAATATCAAAGCATGGTTGTACACGATTATGCGCAATATTTTCATCAATAACTACCGGCGTAAATCAAAACAAACCACTATTTTTGATAGTAGCCCGAATGAATTTTTATTGAACTACAATCAGGTTACTACCACCAATGCTGCAGAAGGGGCGCTAAAGATGAAGGATATTGAGTTTGCCATTCATCGGCTTCCTGCAATATTTCGAAATCCATTTTTGCTTTATTTTGAAGGATATAAATATCATGAAATTGCGGATTTGCTAACAGAGCCTTTGGGAACTATAAAAAGCCGCATTCATTTTGCTCGAAAGCTTCTAAAAATGCAACTTACTAGGTATTAAATGAGGATAAAGCAAATGCCATTTTTCCTTGCAACCAATGATAAAAATAAGTGGATAAAGTATTTATAATAATTTAAGCAACTGCCACTAGCAATTTTATAATTTGAAAAAAATAGTCATCATAGGAAGTGGATTTGCGGGGCTATCTGCGGCGGCATTTATGGCCAAGGCAGGTTGGGAGGTAACTGTGCTGGAAAAAAACTCCACCCCAGGAGGAAGAGCTAGGCTATTATTGGCAGATGGATTTACTTTTGATATGGGCCCCAGTTGGTACTGGATGCCAGGGGTGTTTGAAAGATTTTTTAATTGCTTTGGTAAAAAAGTGAGCGACTATTATCAGTTGCAGCGACTAGATCCCTCCTACAGAGTTTACTGGCCTGATGAAAGCATGGATATACCAGCTGATTACAATGCATTGAAATTGCTGTTTGAAAAAACAGAAACTGGTAGTGGTGTAATGCTCGACAAATTTATGCAGGAAGCTGCTTATAAATATGAGGTCGGGATAAACAAGCTAGTTCACAAACCTGGACAATCTTTACTCGAATTTGCTGATTGGGAATTAGTAAAAGGGGTACTTAAATTGGATGTGTTTAATTCCATCAAACACCATGTAAGCAAGCATTTTAAACATCCAAAATTGAGGGAGCTATTGGAGTTCCCCGTATTGTTTTTGGGTGCCTTACCTCAGGATACGCCCGCCTTGTATAGCCTAATGAATTATGCCGATATCAAATTGGGTACCTGGTACCCACAGGGTGGTATGTATCAAATTGTGGAGGCAATGACTAGTCTGGCTAAAGAGCTAGGAGTGAAATTTTATTTTAACCAAGCCGTCACCGAAATTAAAGTTGACAAAGGAATCGCCACCCAACTAATCACTCAGTCAACGGATGGCTTATCCACCATTCATCAATTTGATGCAGATGTAGTGATTGGAGGAGCCGATTATCATTTCATTGAAACCAATCTGTTATTGCCCAAATATCAGTCGTATACAGCGAAGTATTGGAACAAAAGGGTGATGGCCCCCAGTTCATTGCTGTACTATGTTGGATTGAATAAAAAATTAAGCAATGTATTGCATCATACTTTATTCTTTGATGTTAGTTTTGATATACATGGAAAAGAAATCTATACTGATCCAAAATGGCCTTCTGCTCCTTTGTTTTATGTATGTACGCCATCCGTAACAGATGCTACGGTGGCTCCTGAAGGAGGCGAAAATTTATTTTTTCTCATACCGGTGGCAAGTGGGTTGGAAGGTGATACAGAGACACTAAGAGATCAGTATTTTGATCAAATTCTAGCTCGATTTGAAAACAGAACCGGCCAATCGGTAAGGGATGCAATTGTTTACAAAAAGTCCTATTCCGTGAGTGATTTTAAAAGAGATTACCATTCTTTTAAAGGAAATGCATACGGACTTGCCAACACGTTGATGCAAACAGCTGTATTAAAACCCGGCCTGCGCAGCAAAAAAGTTAGCAACCTGTTTTATACTGGTCAATTGACAGTGCCTGGCCCTGGTGTTCCACCCAGTTTAATTAGTGGAGAAGTGGTTGCTAAGGAAATAGTAAAACATTTTGGGTAATCAGTAATTGAAGTAAATATGATTGGGGTTATAAAAATTTATTCCAGATTTTCCTGTGTTAAAAATTGTAAAAATGTTTGATCTTTTTAATGAATTAAGTCAGCAATGTAGTAAGGCTACCACGGAAAGGTATAGTACTTCCTTTAGCAGTGCTATTAAATTATTGCACCCTGATCTGCGTGCCCCTGTTTTTAATATTTATGGCTTTGTGCGTTTTGCAGATGAGATTGTAGACACTTTTCATCAATACAATAAAGCTGAATTATTAGCAGAGTTTAAAAGGGATACTTTCTTTGCTATCGAAAGGGGAGTCAGCCTCAACCCCATCCTGCAAAGTTTTCAGCTCACCGTAAATAAATACGGCATTACGAATGAGTTGATCGAGGCTTTTTTTGCTAGCATGGAAATGGATTTGGATAAAACCAGTTACAATAGCCAAGGTTACAAGGCATATATTTATGGCAGTGCCGAGGTGGTTGGTTTGATGTGCCTCTATGTATTTTGTGAAGGAGATACAAAAAGCTATGAAAAACTTAAACCAGGTGCTCAATCATTGGGTGCAGCTTTTCAAAAGGTGAATTTTTTACGGGATGTAAAAGCAGATTATGAACAACTCAACAGGACCTATTTTCCAGAGGTGGATTTCAATCATTTTACCCCTTCCATGAAACAACAAATTGAAAAAGATATTGCCGAAGATTTCGCAGCAGCTTATGAAGCAATCTTACAATTGCCAGTAAAGGCAAGGTTTGGCGTATATGTTGCCTACAAATATTATTTATCACTTTTTAAAAAAATAAAAAAGACTAACCCTAGAAATATTTTAGATCAGCGTATTCGTATTCCCAATTATGGAAAGGCGTTTATTGTTGCCAAAGCAGGTCTACGCAGTCAATTAAATATTTTATAATCAAAATGTATGGATGTTATATTAGTAGATGAAAACGACCAGCCATTAGGCACTATGGAAAAAATGGAGGTTCATCAAAAAGCCTTACTTCATAGGGCTTTCAGTGTATTTATTTTTAATAGCAAAGGAGAAATGCTGCTGCAAAAAAGAGCGGCTGGGAAATACCATAGCCCTGGATTATGGACCAATGCTTGCTGCAGTCACCCCCAGCCAGGTTTCGAAACCATTGCTGCTGCTTCTAAAAGATTGCAGGAAGAAATGGGGTTTACCACTTCGCTCAACAAAGCTTTTGATTTTATTTATAAAGCTCCATTTGACAATGGGCTAACGGAATATGAATTTGATCATGTGTTGGTGGGTAACTATGATGGGGTAATCCTACCTAACCCGGAGGAGGTGGCCGACTATTGTTATCAGTCGCTATCCGATATAAAAACTTTGCTCGATTCTAATGCCAGTGCCTACACTGCCTGGTTTAAAATTGCTTTTCCAAAGTTAGAGGCCTACCTTGCAAACCAACAGTCAAATACTTTCATAGGGTAATCAATATTCGTACGTAGACATTTTGTATAATCCTTCAATTCAACCAACCAACAGCATGCAGGCTTCAAAAGCAATTGTAATTGGAAGTGGGGTAGGCGGCTTGGCAATTGCCATCCGCTTGGCTGTGAAGGGCTATGCGGTGGAGGTTTTTGAAAAAAATAGTTATCCAGGCGGTAAATTATCTGCCTTCGAAAAAGACGGGTTTAGATTTGATGCAGGCCCTTCCTTATTTACGCAGCCTCAAAATATGGAAGAATTGTTTGCCCTTGCCGGTGAGTCACTCAATAAATATTTTTCCTATCAACCTGTTGACATCGCCAATAAATATTTTTATGAAAATGGCAAACAAGTAAAAGCCTATACCAATGCAGCGGATTTTGCACAGGAAATGAAACTGCAACTCAATGAAGATCCGGAGATAGTAATTGAATACCTGAAGCAATCAAAAAAGCTATATGAAAATATCGGTACACTTTTTTTAGAAAATTCACTTCACCGAGTAGCTACATGGCTACACCGTAGAATTGTAAAAGCATTGTCAACACTAAAATCAGCTTACCTTTTTCAAACACTCCATCAGTACAATAGTTCAAAATTCACCTCTCCTGAAGCTGTACAGCTTTTCAATCGCTTTGCTACTTATAATGGCAGCAGTCCTTACAAAACTCCAGCTATGCTGAGTTTGATTCCTCATCTCGAACAAAATGAGGGCACATTTTATCCCAAAGGTGGAATGATCAGTATCACCAATGCATTGTATCAGTTAGCCCTTGATAAGGGCGTTCAATTTCATTTTGATTCACCGGTTCAGCGAATCTTGCATTCAAAAGGAAGGATAAGCGGAGTAGTTGTAAAGGATGAAATTGTATTGGCAAAAATCGTTGTAAGCAATGCCGATGCATATTTCACCTACAAAAACTTACTGGCCAATGATACACTAGCAAAAAAAATTTTACGTCAGGAACGCAGTAGCAGTGCAGTTATTTTTTATTGGGGAATGAAAAAGCAATATACCCAATTGGAACTGCACAATATTTTTTTTAGTAGCGACTACAAAAATGAGTTTAACTGCATATTCACCGATGGAAAGTTAACTGCAGACCCTACGGTATACATTAATATCACTTCCAAAATGGAAACTAGTCAGTCACCTGAAGGGAAGGAAAACTGGTTTGTGATGGTAAACGCTCCAACAGATGCTGGGCAAAACTGGGATGAGCTGAAAGAAGTATTGCGGAAAAATGTACTTGCTAAACTTACCCGTATGTTAGGAGAGGATATAGCGAGTCAAATTGAGACGGAACATACCCTTGATCCCATTATGATACAACAACAAACCGCTTCTTATATGGGCTCATTGTATGGAACCAGTTCCAATTCCAAGCTGGCTGCATTTTTAAGGCATGCTAATTTTACAAGTTCCATCAAAGGCCTGTACTTTTGTGGAGGAAGCGTTCACCCCGGTGGTGGAATTCCGCTTTGCCTTAAAAGTGCCAAAATAGTAAGTGAGCTAATCAACTAACTACTGCTGGCTTATTCGGATCGAATAGGCTACACCGTTAGTAGCTAATTTTTGTCTGGCAGCATTTTTTAATCGATGACTTTTGTAGAAGTAAGAATCGATTCGTTTTGAACCAACCGATTTTATCGGTATAAAAAAAATTATACGCATACGCCGTGTTAAAAAAAATACCAACATATCAAATGGCTACTGCTATTGCCATTTTTTTTCATGTCATTGGATTAGCCGGTATACTGCTGTCCGAAGGGGATTTCTTTATCCAATCTACCCCTTTCAATTTACTGTTGTCCTTTGGTTTGTTGGTATGGTCCCATCCTGGTAAAAACAAGGCATTCCTACTTTTTATCGGGGTAGTTTTTTTAGTCGGTTATTTTTCGGAAGTAGTGGGGGTAAACACAGGCTTATTATTTGGCGACTACCAATATACTAAGGTGTTGGGATTTCAATGGCTTCAGGTTCCGTTATTAATTGCCATTAATTGGTTTATCATTATTTATTGTTGTGGTATCAGTACCCATACCTTGTTGCAAAAGGTGATTAGCCGGGTAGCCCTTGATAATAAAGAACCTACAACAGCACTAAAAGCCATGTCAGTGATTGTAGATGGAGCCTGCTTAGCCGTTTTTTTCGACTGGCTGATGGAGCCGGTAGCTG
>CANJDY010000161.1 GCA_947472635.1 Chitinophagaceae bacterium | reverse complement strand
GATTAAGCGTAGTAGTTTGTTTTTCTATACTGCCTTCCGGTAAAAGAATATGCTCACTCATTATTTGCCTTTACTTTTTTTTATCTCGCTTAATAATAATTATAATTTAACCGCACGCAACTTCGATAAATGATATCGCATTGGTATGCAAGATGCTACCTCCCAAACATTTCATCATCCTTATCCGACCTTGTCTGGTCCTCCAATGGGAATTCCTTTCGCATGGGGAAATAATCCATTTCATCCACATTCAATATTCTGATTAGGTTGGGATGACCTGTAAAATTGACGCCAAAAAAATCATAGGTTTCCCGTTCCATAAAATTGGCAGATTGATACAAAGCGGTTGCACTGAATACATCCGGTTGGGTGATATCAGTAAACACTTTAAACCGAATACGGATATTGTCCACCAAATTATGCAAGTGGTATACCACCGCCAACTCTTGTCCCTTATTATCGGGGTAATGTACTGCTTGCAAATCCGTTAAAAAACGAAAACCCAATGAAGGTTCATCGAATAAAAACTGCAATACTTTTAAATTACTTTCTTTGGGGCCTGTAAAAGTCAGCATCCCATAAGGCTCCTGCCAATCAGTGAGTTGATCGCCAAATTTTTCGGTAAGAATTTGCTGAATTTTTTCGTTATTTAAGGGCATCTTTTGTTACTTAATTCGCTTCAAATATTTATTGTATTCCATAACTTTCCATCAATTCCTTGTATTTATCACCATTTCTTCTGCGCAAACTTTCTTGACCTACCAATTCCTGAATTTTTAAAAAACCATCCAAAATAGCTTCTGGCCTTGGCGGACAACCGGGTACATATACATCTACAGGAATGATTTGGTCGATTCCCTGTAACACAGAATAAGTATCAAAAATACCCCCGCTACAAGCACAAGCCCCAACCGACAATACCCATCGAGGCTCCGCCATTTGAAGGTATACTTGCCGCAATACGGGCCCCATTTTTTTGGAGATGGTTCCCATTACCATTAAAAGATCACATTGACGGGGAGAAAAACCCACTCTTTCTGATCCAAACCTTGCCAAGTCATAATGACTAGCCATAGTTGCCATAAACTCAATTCCACAACAGGATGTAGCAAAAGGCAAAGGCCAGATTGAATTTTTACGCGCAAGGCCCACCACCTTTTCAAAGGAAGTTGCCATAAAACCATCCCCCATCATTGCTTCAGGTGCTTCCACCATTTTCAATTTGGTATTATACTGTACCGGACGTGACATAATTATTTAATTTGAAAATTACAGAATTTATAAGCCCCCCTTCCCCCTTTAAAACAAAAACATGCTGCCATTGTTTACATTTTCACATTGTACCGCTACAATTGCTTACTCTTCCCAATTTAAAGCCCCTTTTTTAATAATATAAATAAATCCTGCTATAAATAAACCTACAAACATCAGCACTGCCACAAATCCATGCCAACCTAATTCCCTAAAATTAACAGCATAGGGATAGAAAAAAATAACTTCCACGTCGAACAACACAAATAAGATCGCCACCAGGAAATATTTGACTGCCATGGGTTGACGTGCATTCCCCTTTATTTCAATTCCACTTTCAAAATTTTGAAGTTTATCCGCAGTCTGCCTTTTTGGGCCAAAACTATGGGTTAGGAGCATCATTGTAGCGATAAAACCGATCGCAAAAAATAACTGAATCCCAATAGGAAGATAGTTAGAAGCATTATTACTATCTATAACTTGAAGAATGAAGAATTGCATTTTGCAAAAGTACGGTAGGGTGAGCAAATAACAAACTTAGGTTTATAAAAAAATCCCCCTTTCGATTAAAAAGGGGGATCAAATTGATTTTAGCGAAAAAGACTTATTTTTTTGGCTCCGAAGCAGCTGGCTTAGTAGCGCTAGGCTTGTCAGCGGTGGCCTTATTGCCAACTGGCTTAACAGGCTTGGAAGGAGCTGCTGGTGCAGGATTCATATTCATTGACCCAATGGCTACCTTATTATTAATGGCTTCCGTATCAGCAGAATCAATTACCAATACGCTATCGCAATAGGCAATCGCTGTAGCTTTATCCTTCTTAATATTGGCAAAATAGGCTACAAAATATTTATAACTAACAATTAGCTGGGCCTTATTTTTAACCTTATCAGCTAACCCAACTTCAATTACCTTTTGAAAGGCTGGATTTGCTAAACCTTGTTCCATAGTGGTATCAATCGCCCAGTAAGCCTTTCCTGTCATATAATAACCATACACATCTTCCGGATATTTTTTGCTACTCTGACTGAATATATCAATGGAAGAAGTATAATTACCAGACCTAAAGTATTTTAAACCAGCAGTATTCAGGTCAAATGCGGTAGGCACCTTTTTTACAGTTAGAATTTTTGCATACCAATCAGCTGCGACTTTATAGTTTTTCTGATTTTCAAAATAAAGTGAGGTTGTTTTTAAATAAGCTACTTTCGACGATTCTAGGGTATCTAATTGAACAGCTTTGTCAATATAAACTCCAGCCAATGAATCATTGCCGGGCAATTTAAATAATACACTGGCATACGTGGCATAGTCCCCGCTTCCAATTTGGGTTTGGTCTGCTTTAAGAATATAATTTTCAAAAGCTGCCTTTGCACTTAGAGAATCGCCCAATCGATTGTAAGCATAGCCCTGAATACCGAATAATTTTGGATAAGGAGTTGTACCAGCAGCTATACATTGGCTTGCAAGGGTAATGGCTTCCTTAAATAATCCTTGCGCATATTTCATAGATGCCCTGTAATAACAATTTTTCGGGTCATCATCGGCGTTAGAAAGGTATTTGTCGAGGTATCCCGCCGACTTTGTCACATCAATATTGTAATATAAATCAGACAAGTTTTTATAAACGGGTGCAAAAGCCGGGTCTTTCTCAATGGCATCATTGAAATATTTCATATAAATTTCTTCCTGACCAGATCCCTGTGTTTGGTAAATTTTGCCAATTCTGTAAAGCGCCCTAACATAATTAGGGTCAATCGTTAGTGCCGATTGGTAAGATATTTGAGCATTACCACCATCTAATAGTATTTTGTAGGCGTCGCCCATATAAACATACACTGCTGGATCCTTGAATTTTTTTAATGTAGTAGCAATTTTTAATTTTTCAATTCCATAAGTGGGATCGGCAAATTTATTATCAAAGTCAGAGTTGGCCATACCAACTGCAGCAAGTACTTCCAAATCCTTATTTTGACTAAGTGAAAGCGCTGTTTCAAAACGATTGCGTGCATCCTGGGGTTTCCCTTCTCGCAATTCGATGTTTCCCATTGCTACAATCAACAAAGCACTGTTACTATTTGCTTCCAGGGCCTTCCGATAGAGTTCCTTAGCTTCGTTCAATGCCTTGGGAGAATAATCCCCCCCAGCCATCATAGCAATACCCATCCAATAAACCGCTTCTGGACTAACTGGGGTAATAGCCAGCAGTTTTTGAAACACATTTTTAGCACTTTGGTATTTTTCGTAATACATAAACTTCTTACCCTCTTCAATGGTTTGCGCTTTCATTGTACTTGAAAGCAACAGGGTAACTACAACCAGTAATCCAAATTTAATACTATTCATTTTCCTTTTCTATTTATTAGACTTTACAATGTTATTAATTTAAACCGAAAACTATTTGAAATGTTCACTATTATTTTGCTAATTTTTCATTGATCATCACATTACGAATGGCAAATCCCATTTTACTGGGCCCCAAATAGGCTCTTCTGAAAATTAATTGCCCCCTTTCATATTGCATAAAATTTAAAAATCCCGATCCAAGCCCTGAATAGTTTTCTTTCAGAATATAGTACAACCCGCGAATTAAGGGATATCTTTTGGTCATGATACCATATTGCGTTGGTTTCACATAGGGAGAATCGGAACAATGGTCACATTTAACATATACCATGGTAAGTTTTTGGAGCATTTTTACCTGCTCAGTATCTTCTGGATTACCGATCCAGCTGATTCCCACCAACCCAATAGCGTTTTCATTGGCAGCAACATAATCCAACACTGCCTGGCTATTTTTAACAGCCCTAACTACCCCCGTGTCAAATTTGGCCCCCTTTAATATGCTGTCAATGGCATACCGCACAGTACTCGTGGCACTCAACCCGTCAAAAATGACCTGTTGCTTTTTACCCAGTAAACCAGTCAATTGCTGCTGCAATCTTTGAAGGGTGAAAATGGTATCAGCACTTTTTTTATTTACCACAATGGCAATCGCATCGGTTGCAAGTTCATCCCAACGAGGGAAATAGTGCAAGGATTCCTTGAAATATTTTTCTTCCTGCCTTGTTAATCCTCTGGTAACAATCACCATTTTTGTATGGGAATCAGTAAAAATATCCTTCAAACAGGCCGACTCCGATTTATAATGGGGTATAATTTTAGCACCCGGATTGGAACCTTCAAATACTTTTATCTGCTCATCTATTATCGGTTTAAACGACTCATCCACACTTATATGAATGGTACCGCTAGTAAGCGTATCCGTTACTGCTTCCTGTTTTTTTGTATTGCAGTGCACCATTCCAATACAAAAAACAAAGAGGCCTATAAAATGAACGATGCTATTTTTTTTGAATTCTGTGTTCATCAGTCTCTGAAATAATTTTTCTTATACCCCCTATACATTCTGAAAGTCCCATACAACCAGCATATCACGGCAAATAATTTTATTAATGCAGGATCATACTGGTTGATAAATCCCTGCGTCAATTTTACGGGGAACATGAAAAAAAAACCAACCAACACCATAAAAAAACCCATACCATAGTTAGTAATCGTTCGCATGCGGACAAATCCCTTATCCCTTACGCTGAGCTTTTCGTTTTCCAATTCCTCCATTGCCATTATATATATATTGAGAATTACAAAACACAGATAACTGTCCCCCGCTTTTAAAGAGGGCAAATTACAAAATAAATCACTGAAAACTATCCTTGTCCGCTAAACTCATCAGGAAGAAACGCTTACTCCCCATTATATTTATCATTCAGTCTACCCCTTTACAATCGATTGACCTTACCAATTAGGTGAAATGGAATACAACATTTCTAGTCTTTATCGCCCATGGCTATCTGCTTTGTACCCCTAAGAGCTTATATTTGCTGCATGACAATTTTGATGGTATGCCTAGGCAATATTTGCCGTAGTCCGCTGGCAGAAGGAATTCTAAGGGAAAAGTGCAAAAAAGCAGGTTTGCATTGGAAAGTAGAAAGTGCCGGCACCAATGGATTGCACACAGGTGAGCCACCACACCTATTGTCGCAAAAACTGGCAAAAATGAACGGTATCGATATTAGCGGGCAGCAATCTAGACATTTTGCAAAACAGGATTTTGAACATTTTGACAAAATTTACGTGATGGCCGATGATGTAAGGGAAGAAATGAAATTGATAGGAAAAGACCAGTATAATCCTGCAAAAGTGGAGTTGCTGCTCAATGAATGCTTCCCCGGACAAAACAAAGATGTGCCAGACCCTTGGTTCGGAGAAGAAGAGGGTTACCACAAAGTATATGAAATGATTGAACTGGCTTGTGAAGCCATTATAAAAAATCATGTTATCGCAACCATTTAGTGTCAGTAGGCTCTACTATCATACTGGCTTTCAATAAAAATATTTTAATTAACAACCCATCATGGCTAAACCAAGCATTCCCCAAGGAACCAGAGATTTTTCAGCAACGGTAGTATACAAACGCAATTATATTTTATCCACTATCCGGACTGTATTTGAACTATATGGATTTGAACCATTGGAAACCCCCGCAATGGAAAATTTGGAAACCTTGATGGGGAAATATGGTGACGAAGGGGATAAATTGATTTTTAAAATACTAAACAATGGTATCAGCAATCCTAACAATATTGACAAAGCTAAAATAGGGTTCGAAAAAGCATTGATTGGAAAAAGTAGCAGCGAACTCACCGAAAGGGCGCTAAAGTACGACCTTACCATTCCCTTTGCCAGATATGTAGCGATGAACCATGGCAAACTCACGTTTCCCTTTAGACGCTACCAGATACAACCAGTTTGGCGAGCCGACAGGCCTCAAAAGGGCCGTTACCGTGAGTTTACTCAATGCGATGCAGATATTGTAGGAAGCAGTTCCCTACTCAATGAAGTGGAACTAGCCAATATTTATCACCAGGTTTTTATGCAACTGGGCCTTTCAGGCTATACACTGAAAATTAATAGCCGAAAAATTTTAAGCGCCTTAGCCCAATTGTGTGGTGGCGACGAAAAAATGATGGACATCACCATCGCCATTGACAAATTGGATAAAATTGGTTTAGATAAAGTAAAAGAGGAATTGGTACAAAGAGACCTCAGCCAAGAACAGATTGCTATCATTGAAAAATATTTATTGATTACCGGCAACAATGAAGATAAATTAACTCAAATAAAATCATTGGTAGGTAACCTAGATGTAGGTAAAGAAGGAATTCAAGAGGTAGAATTT
>CANJDY010000160.1 GCA_947472635.1 Chitinophagaceae bacterium | reverse complement strand
GCCGCAAGATTATGTATTTCGGTACGATCTGCTTCAATATCGTACAATTCCCAATCCTTGCTGTTTGAAACTAGTTTCCATTTCCCATCCCGAAACCCTCGGTTTCCTTCATGCTCCCAACCGATTGGATTATGCTTAAATGTTTTGTTTACAAATACAGGTTGAATGCTTTGGCCTTCTTGCTGGATAATGGAGTTACCACCATAAGTTTTTGGATAAACTGCCCCTGCAACATCAAGACAAGTTGCCATTAAATCGATTACATGTCCAACCTGATTTGTTATCCTGCCTGGTGATTTTATTCCTGCCGGCCAGTGTGCAATTAATGGAGTGGAGATTCCTCCTTCATGGATAAAGCTTTTAAACATGCGAAACGGCGTATTGCTTGCATTTGCCCATTCAGTGGAATAACTCATGTAAGTATCCTCGGGGCCGGGAAGGCGGGTCAAATCATTTCCAGGTTTATAAAGTGAGCCATCTTTTAAATAAAAAGGGAGCTGTAAAGATCGCCCCCATTTTTCGGTTAATACTTCCGCACATCCTCCATTATCAGCCAGAAACAAAATAAGTGTATTATCCAGTTGGCCCGTTTCTTCCAAAGCCCGGAGCACTTTTCCAATTCCCTGATCCATGCGATCAACCATTGCTGCATAAACTTCCATACAGGCCGCCCACCATTGTTTATTATCAGTATTTTCCCAGGCAGGCACTTCTTTATCCCGATCGCTAAGTTTCCATTTCGAATCGATAATTCCCATTTTCAACATTCTTGCCATTCGCTCTTCCCTGACTTTGTCCCAGCCTTTATCGAATTTTCCTTTGTATTTTTTAATATCTTCCGGTAGTGCATGAAGTGGCCAGTGAGGTGCAGTATAGGCGATGTAGCAAAGGAAAGGTTTATCGGCATCCGATTTTGCATGATTCCTTATGAATTCATCGGCATGAGTACTGATTGCATCGGTATAATAAAAACCTTTGCCGGCTTCAATCGGGGTATTATTTCTCGTTAATGTGGAGGGATTGTAATAACTACCGGCGCCATGGATAGTCCCGAAAAATTCATCAAATCCTCTTTGTGTGGGCCAGTTATGCTTTGACGTATATTTTTTTTTATCTTCCGGCAACCAGGTTTTCCAGTAATCAACATCTTTGGTTACATGCCATTTACCCGATAGGTAGGTTTTGTAGCCGTTGCTTTTGAGAACCTCTGCGATAGTAACGCAATTCTTGCTGATGTCGCCCCTGTAAGAGGGTTCACCCTGATCTACAGTCATATGGCCCATTCCTGCCTGGTGAGGATATAATCCCGTCAGCAGGCAAGCACGGGTTGGACAACATCGAGCAGCGTTGTAAAACTGGCGGAACCTTACGCCACCCTTTGCCAGTTTATCGAGATTCGGAGTTAAAATTTCACCCCCATAACTGCCAATATCAGAAAATCCCATATCATCGGCTAGAATGATAATAATATTTGGTTTTACCTGAGCATTTACAACCCTCGGAAAAATTGCAAGAGATGTAATCAGCATAAATAATTTAAGTAGCTTTATCATCTGATATATTTTTATCATTTTTCTACTTTTGTTATTCATTTTTTTATTTTGTTTTTAAGAAATTTAATACTCAAATCATTAATAAACATTCATTCGAGGCCAAATGGATTAAACTACACCATTGAATCTTATTACCTACGGAATATAGTATCCTGTATTCCTCATTTTTCAATTAAATAAATCCACCTCTTTCAATCCTGTTAACTAATTTTATTATATTAATTTCCTTTCCTTATTTTTTAGCATCTACGGGAAATAATGCTGGGTAACGCCGCTTTATCAATTCCTGCTCTGATGCATTCAATTGCCCGATTTCAATTGGTTTATCCTGTTGACGGGTCCCCTTCTGGTTAAGCCGGTTAAGTAAGCTCCAATTTCGGCTATTCTGGTCAGGCTTTGGGTCATCGGGTTCCTTGGCTTTGAGGTCGTAGCGAGTGAAATCGATGATTTTTTCCGAAGTACCTGTCTTCCAATCTCTTAAAAGGGCCAGTCGGAAATTTTTGTTCATATACCAGCGGATTTCCAATTCAGGTTCAGATCCTGGAAATCCGGATCCGCGTTGTACAAAACGATAGTTGATACTGTCATTGTTCCTGAACTGCTTGCGCCATGCTAATCCGAATTCTCCAACTGTAACAGCCCTGGCATTCGGCCATCTGCTCTTGATCCCTTCCAGCCAGCCAGCGATACCGGGAATAACTACACCAGGGTAAGGATAATGATATATTTTGTGTGCCTCAACTAATCCAAGTTCGCAGATGTTGGTAACCCAACCAAACCCGTTGAGATTAAATCCTTCGTCGAAATGAGCTGAAGTAGTGGCAATCATCTCCTTCAGGCCCTTTTCGGCACCATACCTGATCACTGTTTCTATCGGTCCTACTCCCAGCCTGCTATTAAAGCCATTTTCGAAGCCTGCCCTGCGTGCGGTCAAAAAATCACAAGTCCAGCCGTCCATGTTTACACAGTCTATCTGGTCAGTGCTGTTCTGGGCCGCTTTAAGAAAATGTTGGCGCGAAGGATAGTAAGGATAAGAAATGGAACCGTCGCCGTCACCATTATCTATCGCATACTGACTCCAAATATTTCCCTGGCAAACGTGAATGCCCTCTTTTTCAGCCAAAAAACGCAGGTTCTCAGCAGCCAGAAAACCGGCAATGACACTGGAGGGCCGGTATCCGGCTCCAACCATTTGCGAAACCATTTGCAAACCTTCCTGTAAATCCTGGTTCACTTGCTCCCTCGTATTATACATGTTTGAGAAATAGCCGCCAGGAGCAAAGGTGATCTCATCCCCAAATTTTTCATGATAATAGACTGCTAATTTTTTTATGCCAAGGTAATTGGGGCGATTGTCCTTTAGTGCAAGCCAACTGAAAGCCCAAGTAATTCGTGCCCCGGGTAAAGCCTTTTCTACAGCTTCCCTGAATGCGCTGGCTGCTTCCGGACTGTGAATGCCTGATTCATCTTCACCGACTGCTTTATAACGTGATATTTCAATTTGATTAACACGCACTAGGGTAATCAAAGTGATAAAGCGGTTACCCATAAGCTTTAACCCAGTATCTTTCGCTAATCCGGTATCAACTGCAGGATTAGCTTTCAGGCCCCTGGCCAACTGATTATAAACACTGATAACATGCTGTTTGCGACCAATAGCGTCGGCAATATTGTTGTCCTTTACATGGTCAACATATCGATATGCCAATGAATTTGCATCCGTTATCTGCGAAGGTATTATGACCGCCAATAAACTTAGCAGGTAAATGAATAGGCTTCTTTTAAATATTTTAATACGCATTTTTATTGCTTTAATAAAAGACTCATTGCTTCCTATTTGGAAGCAGCTTCCTGGTGTGTTACAATCGGAACATAGCCTACTTGCATACCCTTAGGCGGATTAACCAACAGCGCCGGATCAAGTGCCACCAATTCACCCATTGTAGGCGGAGCCATGTAATCTCTGTCAATAGGCCATTGCGCATGAACCTTTTCAATGAAAGCCTGTAATTTATCTTTTTGGGCTTTGCTCCAGTTGTATTGCTGGAAGGATGGTTGATCAACAAAACGATACCAGGAATAGGTAACTACAGAGCCGTCAATAAGCTTAACCTTGTAAGGGCCTGCAGCAGCACCGGGATTGGTCCAGGCTCCTTTTTCGGGAGAAGTATAGGGCTCACCAGGTTTCGCCAATACAAACTCTTTATTCAGGAGATTAGTTTTGGCAGGAACTTCAGATGCTGGTATTGCCACTAGTTGATCTCCTTCGTGCCGGAAGTACCTGGGAAAGTTTCCAAATTTATCGGTTTTACTATCAACCCATTTCAATCCCCAAACATTATCATTGTAAACCTTTGTATCAAAGATTTTTTCCACTCCATTAATTTTTTTACCAGCCTGATCATAACCAGGAGTTTTTGTTGTTAATTTTGATTTCCACGCACCCTTTTCATCGAACCTTCCCGAGCAAAGCGCACCGCCATCTCGCCATGCCTTAAACGTTTCATACAATGCTGCTTTAGAGTAATACACCACATCTTGTACAAGCATGGTCCTTCCCTGTTTGTCAACTGGAAATTGCAGCTGGGGTATCTTGGAATAGGTAACGCCCTTTTCATCCTGTGACTCAAAGCAAGGCACCGTGTTAATCTCCATGGCACCGCCACCCATATGGCCTGGCCTGGCATCAAGTCCACGTCCATAAATAAAATCATAATTAAACAGCTTGCCGATTTTGCTCCAGGTTTCAGGAATATAATAAGCTATCGGTCCTTTGAAATTGGCAGCGCTTAGAAAACAAGTCCAGCTTTGGTCTCCCGTTGGTGGGTCACCTTTTGTTGGATCTGTAAATGGTAAAGCCATGTAAGTATATCCCAGGAATTTACCATTTGGATTGTCCTGGAAAGGCAAGGCATCTGGTGGAATGAGCAGTCGATTGCTCAATTGAGCAATTCCCAGGCGATTGTCAGGCAAAGCTTCGGTATCGTAAAAAAATGACCAACCCGGCGAGCCAACCTCGTAATCATAGCATTGTGGTGTTGCATTCATACTGAATTTTGGCGGACCATAGCGAAATCGATTTCCGGCCCAATAACCAAGACCGCCTTCGAGGGTTTGAAAAACACTGCTCCATGTAGGGCCTCGGTTTGGCCAGTTGTCACGGGCAAGCGTTCCAATGGGCGCAAGGGGTTTGTCTTTATTATCAGAATTATCGGGTGTAACCCAGGCTCCGGCCAAACCAATCTGAAAGTCGGCAATCGGTTGGGTAATCAATGGCCATACAGCGGAATAAAACCCCATTCCATAACTGTAGTCGGATTGATCAGCCGGCCTGTCCGCATTATAGCTGATGTACCCATGCAGACCGCGGGTATGTTCTTTTATAATTCCAGGTCCTTTTATTTGGGCTTTGTCATCCTGTGCCGCAAGGTATTGGGAAGAAAGCAGCATAAAAAAAGCAATCAAAGACAATTGAAAACATATTGCCTTAAACCTCCCATTAAAAATGTTAACATGCATAATTTTGTTTTTTAAAGAATGATTATAATTTTCCATATACCCGAAACTTCCCTATTTATTATTAATGACGTAAAGTAGATTCGCTTAAAATCATGTTTTACTCTAGGCCAGCATGCTTTTTTTGAATATTTTGCTTACCCAATTCCCTTACTCGCTCGATTCCAATCGGCTGTCTGTTCAGAGGAGCGCTTCGACCACTTGATTTTAATTCTTCCAATAATTTTTGTAGTCCCTTGCGTTTTTCGGCCTCCTTGAAATACAGGTTGGTCGTTTCTCCGGGATCATCTAGAAGATTGTATAATTGTCCCTGCGCATCAGGAGCAGTTTCAGGTAAAGCATAGGACTTAAGAAAGCCCTCTTCGTAATTATTTCCACCAGATCCTTTGTGGTTGATATATTTCCAATTTTCCTGCCGAATCTGAAATTCTCCCCTAAAATTCTGAGTCAGCAAATAAGGCCTGATAGAACGCTTCAGATCTTGAGTCCCAAGCATAGCAGGTAACATGTCATAACTGTCCCTGGCATTTGTATCCTTTAGTTTAAAATCAACGATGGATGCAACTGTTGCAAATATATCGGTGGTATTGATCATTTGGTTAGATACCAAACCTGCTTGAAACACACCCGGCCAGCGAACAATAAAGGGAACTCGGTGCCCCCCTTCCCAGGCATCACGCTTCATTCCCCTCCACCCTCCGGAAGGATCGTGCCCGTAATCCTGCCGCATCCAGTTAACGTGAACTGTTTCGGCTCCATTATCCGCATTGAAAAGGATTATTGTGTTATCATCAATACCTAAATCTTTCACCAATGCCATCATGCGCCCTACCAGCACGTCCAGTTCCCAAACAAAATCACCACGAGGGCCGGCATTTGTCGCCCCGTTGAATTGAGGAGCAGGAAGGACTGGCGCATGTGCAATTTGTGTTGAAAGGACAGCAAAAAAAGGTTTTTGAGGGGTGTTTTTGCGATGCTCAGTTATAAAACGACGAGTTTTTTCATAAAATATCAAATCCGCTTCCATAAAATTATAGCCTGGAGCCATCCAACCTTCGTCATTATCCCAAAGCCATTTACCTCCCGGATTGGGAAGATGGGCAGTTTTATGTCTTTTGCTTGCCGGTATGGGAACCATACCATTCTCGATGTAGATATATAATGGATCGGTATTTGGACAGTTGGGAGTTATGAAAGATTCATCAAAACCTTTCGAATTTGGACCGTCAATTAACGGAGTACTTTTTTTATAATCAATCAGCAGTGAATTCTCGAAGCCACCTTTCAGCACCTGGTTGTTTTTATCAACCCAGGTAAGCCCCACATGCCATTTGCCGAATACGCCCGTCCGATATCCTTTTTGCTTTAGCATTTCAGCAATAGTTAGTGTTCCCGGTTTTAAATAGCTCGGCCCCCCTGGCCCTTCGAAAGCGCCGCCCCCTCCTCCGGTGGACCGATAAATCTGCTGCCCCGAATAAAACCCGTAGCGAGAGGGTGAACAAAT
>CANJDY010000159.1 GCA_947472635.1 Chitinophagaceae bacterium | reverse complement strand
CTTGGAAAAAAGGTTCTTTGGATGATAGCCGTTGGCCAAAAATGAAGGTGCCGGGTATGTGGGAACAGCAGGCTTTGGGTGATTTAGATGGCATTGTATGGATGCGAAAAACAGTTCAGGTTGCAGTGGCTGAAGCAGGAAAGGCTGCCGTTTTAGAATTGGCCATGATTGATGATGCAGATATTTGTTATGTAAATGGAGTAAATGTGGGCAGTACTTCTTCTCATAATGCGCATAGAAAATACAAGGTTCCTGCAGGGATTTTAAAGGAGGGTAATAATGTAATTGCTGTAAGGGTGCAGGATACAGGAGGAGGTGGAGGAATATATGGGGAGGATGCAGAAATTAAGTTAGTCATTGGATCTACTCAATTGTCACTCGTTGGAGAATGGGCTTTTCAGGTAGAAGCAATTACCTCTAGTTCAACGGTAGGCCCCAATAGTTACCCTACCTTGCTTTTCAATGCAATGGTACATCCATTGATTCCTTTCGCCATCAAAGGTGCTATTTGGTACCAAGGTGAATCCAACGCTGGCCGTGCCTGGCAGTACCGAAAAGCATTTCCATTGATGATAACGGATTGGCGAAAAACCTGGAACCAGGGTGATTTCCCTTTTTATTTTGTTCAACTTGCCACCTTTAATGCTAACAATGGCAACAGTCGTAAAGGGAGCACTTGGGCCGAACTAAGAGAGGCACAAACGCTTACCTTGTCATTGCCTAACACAGGCATGGCGGTTACGACAGATATCGGTAATGCAACCGATATTCATCCAACCAACAAGCAGGATGTTGGAAAAAGGCTTGCAGCAGTAGCATTACACCAAACCTATGGTAAGAAAAATGTTTATACCGGACCTACCTATCAGTCGTTCAAGGTTGAGGGGGATAAAATTTCACTTTCGTTTACTAATATTGGAGCAGGGTTAACAACGAGTAATAAATATGGCTATTTACAGGGCTTTGAAATAGCTGGAGCAGATCACCAATTTCATTATGCCAGGGCATATATTGAAGGCGACAAGGTAATTGTGCACCAGCTAGGAATAGCAAGTCCGATTGCAGTAAGATTTGGCTGGGCCGACGATGCTGGAGAAAATAATTTATTTAATCAAGAGGGATTTCCTGCGGGTCCTTTTAGAACGGATGATTGGAAGGGAATTACAGAAGCTGCAAAATATATAATTGGCGACTAGAGATTCTTTGTAAGTATTGATTTGTTTTATAAAAAACACCTGCCGTATTATTTGGCAGGTGTTTTTTATAAAACATTTTATGTACGACTTTATTATAGGAAATTGTCTGCATCCCGATAAGCCTTAATTAAAGCCAGTTCGCCCTCTTTTCCTTTTAAAGTTTTTCCATGTTCCATACCTAAAATACCCTTGTATCCTTTATCGTAAATATGCTTAAAGATATTTTTATAATTCATTTCACCTGAACCAGGTTCATTCCTTCCAGGATTATCGCCTATTTGGAGATAGCCAATTTCATCCCAACTACTGTTTAAATTATTAATAATATTACCTTCATTGCGTTGCATATGGTACATGTCAAATAAAAATTTGCAGGCCGGACTATTAACTGCTTTACATATCATTGCCGTTTGATCTGAATGGCGAAGAAACAGCTCTGGGTTATCACTTAGCGCTTCTAGCACCATCACCAGACTATGAGGAGCCAGTATATCAGAGGCTATTCGTAGCGCCTTGATTACATTGACCAATTGATATTCAGGGGATAAGCTTTTATCATAATTGCCTGGCACCACCGTCATATATTTAGCATTGCAGCGTTTGGCAACTTCCACTGCTTCCTTGCAATCCTTGATCATTTTGTCGATCCATTCCTGCTTACCGGTTGTAAGGGAAGTTTTCCAATGCCAGCTGTCAGACGTTATCACAAATACTCCCATATTCATTCCTAAGCTGGCAAGGGTATCGCCAATTTTTTTCTGCTGTTCTACTGGTCTGTCCATCATCCCATTGTCTTCAATTGACCTAAAGCCAATGCTGTGGGCAAATTTTATTTGCTCGATAAAATCATCTCCAGCATGACCTTTAAACATACCATCATGTATCCCATAGTTTAGGTGAAATGGTTTTTCATCGTTGAGTGGATTGCTCATTTTGTTATTGGCAGTTACACTAGTGGCGGATGTAAATAAAGCACCGCTTGCTAGTAAAGTTTGCTGCATAAAATTTCTTCTTTGCATCGTTTATATAATTTAAGATCTAAATTTACCGAGAATCATTTAAAAATCTGAAAAATTGTTTCAACGGATATTATTTATCGTATTTTCTGTTAGCTTCTACCTAGTTGGGATATCACAGCAAAGTCGATTTTCTTTTACTGAATCAAAAATGGGGGCTCCCTTTACAGTTGTTTTCTATTCCAATGATAGTGTGCAAGCTAATACTTTAGCACAGCAGTGCTTTAGGATAGTGGACTCTTTCAATTTCATTTTTAGTGATTATATTGATAGTAGCGAACTAAGTAAATTAAGCGCATCTGCCGGTCCTAGCTCCTTGGCAGTAAAGCTCTCACCTGCTTTATTTGATATATTACTATTGTCAAAAAAGGCGTTTGAGCTGAGTGAGGGTACATTTGACATTACGATGGGGCCCCTTTCTAAATTGTGGCGAAAGTCAAGACAGGTACACCAGTTCCCAACTGATTCAACGGTAAAGACTATCCGAAATTTGACAGGGTTTAATAAATTGGTTTTTGACATGGCAAATAAAACGGTAAGATTACCCCAAATTGGTATGCAATTGGATTTAGGAGGTATTGCCCAAGGTTATATTGCTCAGAAAACGATTGATTTTTTACGTACCCAAGGTATCAACAATGCATTAGTGAATGCTAGCGGGGATATTGTTATGAGTGGTGCTCCGGAAGGTAAAAAAGGATGGGTTGTAGGGGTGAATGTACCCGAAACTACGGATGAGTTACTTTCCCAAAAGCTGATACTTCAAAATCGGGCGGTAACCACCTCAGGGGATGCGTATCAGTTTATTGAAAAAGATGGAATAAGGTATTCCCATATCATTGATCCAGCTACTGGTTTTGGGGTTACTTCTCAACGAAATGTTACAGTTATTGCTGCAGATGGTACCACGGCAGATTGGTTGGCCACGGCCTGTAGTATCCTGCCTATTAAAAGGGCCAAAAGATTGGCCTCCCGTTTGGGAGCAGCAGTGCTTATCGCAGAGGTAAAAAAGGGAAAGCTGATTTTTCATTCCTCGAAGGGTTTTTCATTTTTTTGGAAACATAGCTAACAAAAATATTTGTTTCGGTTAATTCCTTATCTTTCCTTTTCAATTATATACTTTTTATTGTGAAGATTTTTTTGTGGCTTACTTCTTTTGTAATCAGTTGTGAAATGTTAAGTGCTCAGGGCACCCAAACTCCATTTACATCCTATCAATTTACCGTTCCCGGCTCTTCAATACTTTGCAAAATGGTTCCCATACAGGCGGGCAGTTTTTTAATGGGAAGTAGCGAAGGTGAAAAGGGTAGGGAGTCTGATGAAGGACCTCAACGAAAAGTTACATTGGCAGCTTTTTGGATGGGCGCCTTTGAACTGAGTAGAGATGAGTTTGATGTTTTTTATAAAGATGAAAATACGAGTGATAATTCTACGGTTGACGCCATAACCAAGCCCACTCCTCAGTACATTGACTTTAGTTTGGGGATGGGTAAGGATGGAGGTTATCCTGTTAATAGTTTATCGCAGTTTGCTGCATTGATGTATTGCAGGTGGCTGTATAGTAAAACAGGTGTTTTTTTTAGGCTGCCAACCGAAGCAGAATGGGAATATGCTTGTCGTGCAGGCACTACTACCCGTTTTTATTTTGGTGATGATGAAAGGCAATTAGAAAATTATGCCTGGTTCAAAAATAATAGTGATAGTAAATTTCAAGTGGCAGGAATGAAGCTACCCAATGCTTGGGGTCTGTACGATATGTTAGGTAACGTAAGCGAATGGACGCTGGATCATTATGATGAGAAAAGATTAGAAAATATGGCAGCCTCTTCGGATAATCCTTTTGTGGAGCCAAATAAGGCTCGCTATCCAAAGGTAATGCGAGGGGGAGGGTATTTAGATGAGGCTACTCAGTTCAGATCTGCCAATCGCTCCAAATCTGATCCGTTATTGAATCGAAGGGATCCTCAGATTCCAAAAAGTAAGTGGTGGCTAACAGATGCACCTTCTGTTGGATTTCGTATTGTCCGTCCGTTGTTTCAGCCAAGTGCAGCGGACATAAATAATTTTTTTAAACAGTACTTGGGGAAATAACCATCGCTTACAATGTAAGTGGTAGTGATTCGTTTTTTTTCATTAGGATATTGTAAAAACGGATGTATTTTTTTTGTTTAACCTTTTTTAAATATAAATTGATCTTTTAAAAATTACTTATTTATGAACAACGATTCTTTAAAACTTACTAATCCTTCCCGTAGAGAATTTTTACGGCAGGGCTCAATGCTGGCAGGTGGATTAATTGCTGCGCCATTAATGTCAAATGCCAATTATTTCTCCGGTTCAGAAGCTGTTATTAAAATCGCCTTGGTTGGCTGCGGGGGTAGAGGAACTGGTGCCGCTTCACAAGCGTTACTTAGTAAACAAAATGTAAGAATTGTAGCAATGGCAGATGCTTTTAGAGACAATTTAGACGCTTGCTATTTATCCCTTACCAGTGATGAAATGGCAGAGTCAATTGGCGGAAAGGCTATTTTAAAAACTAGGGTGGATGTTCCAGAAGAAAGGAAATTTACTGGGTTTGACGGTTACTTAAAAGCGATTGCACTTGCCGATGTGGTTGTATTGGCAACACCACCAGGTTTCAGGCCTATTCATTTTGAGGAGGCTATCAAACAGAATAAACATGTTTTTATGGAAAAGCCGGTTGCTACCGATCCAGCCGGAATTCAAAGAGTGCTGGCAACTGCTGCCATCGCCAAGCAAAAAAAATTAAATGTGGTAGTAGGCTTGCAGCGACATTTCCAAAATTCTTATCGTGAACTTTTCAAAAGAAAGGACCTAATTGGTGATATCACTTCTATGCAAGCTTGGTGGAATAATGATGGAGTATGGGTTAGACCCAGAAAATTCAGCCAGACTGAAATGGAGTACCAGATGCGTAACTGGTATTATTTTAACTGGTTGTGTGGTGATCATATAAATGAACAGCATGTTCATAATTTAGACGCCATTAATTGGTTTAAAGGTGGATACCCAGTGAAAGCTCAAGGAATGGGAGGTAGGCAGGTTAGAAAAGGAAAAGATCACGGTGAAATATTTGATCACCATTTTGTGGAGTATACTTATGCCGATGGAAGTATTTTAAATAGTCAATGCCGTCATATTCCTGGTACTGCCAGTAAGGTGGATGAACTATTTGTGGGTACCAAGGGGAAAATTCAGGCAGGTGCAGCCAATATAGTTGATCATAGTGGTAAAGTATTGTATCAGTTTGATAAGTCAACCGAAAACAATCCTTACCAGACTGAGCATGATGAATTATTTGCTGCGATTGCAAAAGGAGAATATAAATTTGCCGATGCTGAAAATGGAGCAAAAAGCACCATGACCTCTATACTTGGTCGTATGGCAACTTATAGTGGACAAAAGATAGAGTGGGAAAAAGCAATTAACTGTGGACTTGACATTCATCCAAAAGTATATAGTTTTGATGCATTGCCACCATTACTTCCTAATGCAGATGGCTTTTATCCGATTGCCATTCCTGGAGTAACTAAATATATTTAGCTAGAGGAGGATATTTAATTCTCCTTCTACTTGACTATTGAGTTGTCTATGGAGTCTTTGCAGAATAAGGCAATCTAAAGAAATGCTGCTTCGATGTAGAAAGCATACTGAATTTGATTCAATATTTTTTGAACCCTATCGCTGGCTATTTTTAGCTTTCAGTGATAGGGTATTTTATCTTATTGCAAAAATCAAATAAAATGGATGAGATCGTATTCGTACCTAATTTTTCGAACAAAAAAGTTTTAGTTTTATTGTAAAATAATAAATTCAATAATCGTGGAGATAGTTATTACTGATGGATTTACGCTCAATCCTGGGGATCTTAGTTGGAAGCCTTTCTATGAGCTGGGGGAAGTGATTTATTATGACCGAACAGCCAGTAACCAAATGGAGGAAAGGTGTAGGAATGCCCATGTTATTATAACAAATAAAACGCCTGTTTCTTCTGCTGTAATCGATGCTGCCAAGCAGTTGCGTTTAATTGCGGTTACGGCAACAGGGTATAATATGGTAGATGTGGCGGCTGCAAAAAAAAGAGGCATTCTTGTTTGTAATGTGCCCGATTATGGGACATATTCTGTTGCACAACATACTTTTGCATTGTTACTTGAATTAACGAACCAGGTGGGTATCCATTCCGCCTCTGTGCGGGCAGGGGATTGGGGCCGGTCAGCCGATTGGTGTTATACCAAAGGGCCTATTAAAGAATTGAAGGATACGACCCTCGGAATAATTGGACTTGGTAAAATAGGAACTCAACTGGCAACGATAGCAATGGCATTTGGCATGCAGGTAAT